>NZ_JBSFWR010000051.1:0-55806 GCF_053594915.1 Kitasatospora sp. NPDC002543
CGATCTCTCGCCGCCGGCATCGGCGAGCAGGACGCCCGCGAACTGGCCGGCACCGTGATCAGCACCCTGGAGGGCGCCGAGCTCGCCGCCCAGGCCCAGCCCGGGGCACCGCTGTCTTTCGCCACCTCCCGAAGCGCCCGCTACTTCCTGGACTGCCACTGCGGGCCGGTGGCGATCGCCCGCAGCTGCGCGTCGGTCAGCGGCGACTCGCCCTTGGGCATCAGCGAGACCAGGACCTCCAGACCGTCCGGCCGCATCGCGTACATGACCAGCACGCCCGTCGGGGCCTTGGCCATCGCGGGGTTCACCAGGAGCTTCGTCCCGTCCGGCAGGGTCTCCGCGTCCCGGTACGCCTCCGACGGCCGGCCGTCGGGGTCCTTCGCCCAGTTCTTGACCGTCAGCGACAGGGTCCCGGTCCGCCCGCCCCCGGCCAGCTCGAAGTCCGACCGCAGCGACCGGATGTTGCGGTCGGTCACGCTCACCCCGGCGGGCAGCAGCCCGGTCAGGACGGACTCGCGCTCCTGCAGCGACAGGCCCGGGTCGATCGCCTCGTCGTCGACGCCGTCGAACTTGACGGCCGCGACGACCCGGTCCCAGGACTTGTCCGTCACGACGGCCTTCAGCTGGTCCAGCGTGAGCGGCGGGTTGGGCCGGCTGTCCGGCGCGTCCTTCTCCTGGGGCGAGTTCCACTCGCTGAGGCCGATCAGCCCGCCGTCCGGACGGGCCAGCTCGGCGCGCCACTCCTTGGTGGTGGCCCGGTGGTCCGGGTATTCGTAGCCCTGGGTGAGCATGAGCTTCGACCCGTCCGGCAGGGTGGTGACGGCGCAGGAGTCCAGCGAGGCCGCCTTCAGGTTGGACGGGCAGGTCTGCGGCTGGACGTCCTTCGGGCGGTGCTTCTGGACGCTGAGGCCCAGCAGCGATCCGCCCTGGCCGTCGTCGAGGACCAGGCTGGCGTTGACGAAGCTGCCCCCGTTCTCGTCGGTCCCGTGCCCCTTGGCGTCGGACACCTGGCCCTTGGGCAGCAGGGCCCGGAGGGTGGCGACCATCTCGTCCCCGGTGACCACCGCCGGGGCGGAGGACTTCACCGAGGTCGGGGTGGCCGAGGCGGCGGCGTCGGCACTGCCGGCGGTGCCGGCACCGGACGCCGGGGCGGAGGCCGCGCTCACCGTGCCCGCGCCCTTCGGGCCCGCCGCGCCCAGGTACACCGCACCGGTGCCCACCAGGGCCAGCGCGGCCGCGCCGCCCACCACGGCGGCGGTCGAGCGGCGGCGCCAGCGGCCGCGGCCCCGCCGGTAGCCGCCCGCGACCAGGTCGGCCTGGTCGGCACGGAAGCCTTCACCCGTACGGGTGAGGGCATAGAGAAGATCGTCCTCGAACTTGTCCGGTTCGGACATGGGTGTTCACCGTCTCCTTGCGTCGCGGGTTGCGAGAGAAGTTCCCCTGCGGCCGACGGCACCGGCCTCGGTCGCATCGGCACCGGCCTCGGTCGCATCGGCACCGGCCTCGGCGGCCACCGGCCTCGGTCGCATCGGCTTCGACCTCGGCGGCATCCGCCTCAGCGGCCGGCCAGCTCGGCCAACGAGTCGCCGAGCAGGGTGCGCAGCCGGGCCAGGGCCCGGGTGGTACGGGTGCGGACGGCCCCGGAGGAGACCCGCATGACCTCGGCGGTCTGCTCGATGCTGCGGTCCTCCCAGTAGCGCAGCACCAGGACCGCCCGGTCCTTGGGAGGCATCCGGCCGAGCGCGTCGAGGAGGGTCAGCCGCAGGGTGCGGTCGGTCTCCTGCCCGGCCGGCTCCGGCAGCGCGTCGCTGGGGCGCTCGCTGCTGGAACGACGGCGCTGCTGCGCGAGGAAGGTGCGCACCATGACCGTGTGGGTGTAGGCCGCCGGGTTGTCGATCCGGCCGCGGCCGGTGAAGGCGCTGCGCCGCCACAGCACGTACATCCGGCTGAGGGCCTCCTGCACGAGGTCCTCGGCGTAGTGGGTGTCGCCGCTGGTCAGCAGGCAGGCCGAGCGGTACAGGTGCCCGGTCCGGCCGGAGACGAGTTCCAGGAACTCCGCGTCCTTGGCCTCCCGGCCCGCCCCGATCCACCCCATGCGCCCTGCCCCCCGCGGTCCGCCCTGCCCGACACCTCATCGATGCGGCGGACGGGCGGCGGTGTTACAGGGGTCCGGCGGATTCCCCGGGCGCCCGGTCCGAGCGGTCCCGGGCGGCGGGGCCGGGCGGCGGCCCCGGGCGGGTCAGCCGGCCGACTTGCGCCGGTGGTCGCGCAGCACCACGCCGCCGCCGACCAGCAGCGCGACCAGCAGCGCCCCGATGCCGAGGACGTACGTCGCGGTGCGGCCGTCACGGTCGGCCTGGGTCTCGCCGAGGCCCACCGGGCGCGGCACGATCGGCGCGGCGGCGAGCTGGACCGGGGCGTCCGGGGTGGGCGCGAAGGGCGCGTCGGCCGGGGCCTTGGTGACGGCCCTCACCGGGTCCACCACGCCCCAGCCGATGAACGTGTCCGGGTCCCGCTGGGTGCGCTGCGCGGTCTGCTCGATCCAGGCCCGCACCTGGGCCGCCTTCCAGGTCGGGTGGGCACCCCTCAGCAGCGCGGCGAGCCCGGAGACGTACGGGGCGGCGAAGCTGGTGCCGTTGTCCACGCACTGGCCGCTCCCGGGCACGGTGGACAGCATGTCGACACCGGGCGCGGCGACCTTCACGAAGCCGCCGTACTGGGAGAACGGTGCCCGTTCGTTGTTGCGGTCGGAGGCGCCGACGGCCAGCACGGTCGGGAAGGCGCCCGGGTAGGTGTCGCCCTCCTTGCCGTCGTTGCCGGTGGAGGCGACCACCACGGCGTCGCGCGCCTCGGCGTAGTCGATGGCGGCCTTCAGCTCCTGGTAGCCGCCGAAGCGGGCGTCGCCCGCGCCGCGCACGTCCTGGGAGATGTTGATGACCCTGGCGCCCTTGTCGACCGCTTCCCTGATCGCCTGGACGAGGGTGGAGACGTCGCCGTTGCCGTCGCTGTCGTTCTGCCGGATCGACAGGATCCGGGCGTCGGGGGCCAGCCCGACGAAGCCGGTGGCCGGGCTGACCCGGGCGGCGATGATGCCCGCCACCTTGGTGCCGTGGCCGACCGGGTCGGTCACCGAGTCGCCCTCGATCGGCTTCTTGGTCTCCCGGTCGACCAGCAGGTTGGAGCCGGCGTCGACCTTGTCGGTCAACTGCGGGTTGTGCTTGTCCACACCGGTGTCGATGACCGCGACCGTCACGCCCGCGCCGGTGGTCCTCCCGTCCTGCCACAGCTCGTTGAGCAGCAGGCGCTGCAGCGACCACGGCACGGTCTTCACGTCGGGCGCGGGCTTGGGGCAGTCACCGGCCGCGGCCAGACCGGGGCCGCTCTCGGCGTACGCCGGGGCGGCGAGCGGCCCGCCCAGCACCGTGAGCGCGGCGAGCGCCGCGGCCGCCTTCCGGTACCCGTGTCGGGACACCCTGCCACCCCTCATGTCGTCCACCCGTGTCGCGCGTCGGGGGCGGGCCCCGGAATCCGGGTACCCGCCCCCTGTCGTTCCCTGAGGAACCCGAACGTCAGCCCCAGAGCTTGGCGTTGGCGTCCTCGGTCGACTTGTAGCTCTGCGCGGCCTTGTCCAGCGAACCGGCGATCTGCGTGCAGACCTGCTGGAGGTCGGCGGCGCGGGCGTCCCACTGGGCCTGGTGGGCCTGGTAGCCCTGCTGGGCGGCGCCCTGCCAGCTGGAGGCGATGCGCGTGACGTTGCCCTTGAGGTCGTTCAGCAGGTGGTCGATGCGCGCCGCCGAGGCCTTGACCTCCTCGGACGCCGTGTGGACGGTCTGGAAGTTGACGAGAATGTGGTCGGACACGTTGTCTCCCTGGGCGAGGGGCGGAGCGCCACACGATCGGTGACGGGCGCTCCGCGGAGCGGTGGATCGGGGCGGGACGGCGGTCGGCTCGGGTCCGGGGATCGGCGCGGGTGCGCGGATCAGCCCTGGGCCGAGGAGAACATCGCCTTCTGCTCCTCTTCGGTGCTCGCGTAGTGCTTGGTGGTCAGCTCGATCGCGTGCTTGATCGCGTTCAGCGACTCCTTGAGCTTCGCGATGTCCTCGTTCACCTTGTTCTGCAGGCTCGCGTAGGCCGACGCGGCCTGGCCCTGCCAGCCGCTGGTGATGCCGGAGACCGTGCTGATCAGCTTGGTCCGCTCAGCCTCGATCTTGCCGATGGCCTCTTCGATCTGCTTGGCGAACGCCAGCATCTCCTGTGCGGTCATCGTGAACTGACCCTGAGCCATGCTCCACCGTCCCCCATGAGACAACATTTGCGTGTACGGAGGGCCCTAGGGGCCGACCGCCGCATCACACCGGTGTGATGTCCAGCAGCACTGTAGTCGGCACACGCAGCTCGCCCAACACCGATCACCCGGTAGTTACCAGACCATGACACTGAGGCCAATTCGGTTGCCGCGCTTGGCCGGTCAGGCGTTCCAGGGCTCCCGATCAGGCGTTCCGGGGCTCCCGGCCAGGCCTTCTGCGGCCTTCCGGTCAGGCGTTCTGGGGCTGGACGGCGCTCTTCGCCGTCAACGGCGGACCGGCCGGCACCAGGTTCGACCACTCCTTCGGGACCGGCAGCGGCTGGACCCCCTGGTAGCCCAACCGGGCCTGGTTGCCGCCCGGTTCGTCCTGCGGCCGGCCCGGCTCCTGGGACGGCTCCCCGGGGGCGGGCGTCGCGGCGGGCTGCGCGGTCGCCGGCTTCGCGGGCGCGCTCTGGCCGGGCTGCGGCGTGGCGGTGGGGCGCCGGCCGCCGTCGCCGTTGGACGGCACCGAGTAGCGCAACCCGGTCTCGGTGATCAGGAAGTCGGTCCCGGAGCCGGCCGCCGAGTTGTCCAACGAGCGGTAGAACAGCCCGTGACCGGGGGTCACGTACGCGGCCCCGGCACCGTTGTCGTAGGGAGCGGGGTAGGACGTCCAGGCCCAGACGCTGCGCTTGGCCGTGACACCGTCCGCGGCCACGCCGTCGTAGGTGCTGCACACCACCATCCGGGCGTCCTGGCGGTCCTGCCAGTTGTTCACCGGCGCACCGGTCCTCAGCGGCCAGTCCGCCGCGGTGCCCTTCAGCGGGACGTCGCCGCCCCACTGGGCGTTGTCCGCCGGGATCATCTCGTCGCTGCGCGGCTTCTTGTCCTGGTCGTACTTGTAGAGCATCTGGTACGCCGGGTTCTGCCGGATCAGCTCCGCCTGGAACGGGGTGACCAGGTAGAGCTGGTCCTTCCCGACCACGTAGTGGCGGTCCTGGTAGTGCACCAGCCGGCCGACCCGCCGGTCGGCCTGGTTGCTCAGCTCCACCTTGGAGTTGGCGCCCGGGCTGTCCGCGACCCCGTCGACCTGCGGGAAGGTGACCGGGGTCGCGTTCACCAGGGTGTCCAGCCAGTCCCGCTTGACCCGCTGCGGCACCGCGTTGGGCCCGAACACCGCGGTGATCAGCGCCTTGCGCTCCTTGTCGTCCGACTGCGGGGAACCGATCTGGTGCTTGCGGCCCTGCGCGTCGACGAGGTACACCGCCGCGCCCGCGGCGGCCGGCTGGCCCGGCGCCGGCGCGGCCGAGATCTGCTGCTCGTCGGCCTGCTGCACCAGCATCAGCTGGTCCGGGCCGAGCATCCGGTCCTTGGCCGCCAGCGCCGCCGCGTCCTCCCCGGCCGCCACGAACACCGCCTGGTTGACGGTCTCCTGCTTGTCGTCCGAGCCCGGGCGGTCGCACACCGCCCACTTCATCGGCTTGCTCGCGTTGTCCGTGGTCGGCAGCTTGTCCGGCGCGTACGGGATGCCGATCGTCGGCCCGTGGTTGGGGTACCGGTCGAGCACCCCGTCGTCCACCACCACGACCTTGGCGCCCGCGGGCAGCACCAGCCGCGCCGAGGACATGTTGAGCACCTGGTGCAGCCGCTTGGTCTTGTTGTCCTGGTCGGTGAGCACCACGTACCGGGTGGTCGACTGCTTGCCCTGGATGATGTTCTTGCCGTCGTCCCACTTCACCGGCGCGCTCGGCTTGAAGACGCCCCAGAGCCCGAAGCCGGCCACGACCACCGCCCCGGCCAGCACGCTCGGCAGCACCGCCTTCACCGGACGCGGCGCGTCCTCGTCGCTGCCGCCGCCGGCGGGCAGCAGGAAGGCGCCCACCGTGCGCTTGCGGGCGAAGGTGTACGCGTTCAGCTCGTCCCGGCGCGATGCCATACCTCGTCGTCCCCCTAGTCAGACGTCGTCGGGCGTTGTCAGACCGCCCTGCCCCGTGATCACCCGCCGGGCACGAACCGGCGCGAACCCTCTACGATGCGGCAGCAGACGGTGAGTACCGTACGGGTACGGTCCGCGACACAGCCAGCCGGGCCGCGGGAACGGATGCAGAGAGGGCCACCG
This sequence comes from Kitasatospora sp. NPDC002543, assembly GCF_053594915.1. Classification (NCBI taxonomy): domain Bacteria; kingdom Bacillati; phylum Actinomycetota; class Actinomycetes; order Kitasatosporales; family Streptomycetaceae; genus Kitasatospora; species Kitasatospora sp. NPDC002543. The sequence continues at coordinate 6,405 of NZ_JBSFWR010000051.1, forward strand.
GGGGATGCCAAGCCAGACCGCTCCAGGACGCCGCCGCAGTGCGGGCGGCGGGAGGACGCGCCGGGCCGGCCGGGCGCGGCACGACGCACCGGCGACCGGGACGGAGGCCGCCCGGCCGCAGCCGGCCGGCACCGGGCGCGGTGGTGCCGTCCAGGTCCGGATCAACCCCCGACCGGGGCTGCTCGGCGGGCGGTTGAAGCTCCAGCAGCTCGTCCTGGTCGAGGTCGCGGCGGCCCTGGTCGCGGTCGGCTGGACGATCAGCCGCACCGCCGCGGCCGGCTTCGGCGCCGTCGCCCTGGTGCTGCTGGTGCTCGCGCTCGTCCCGGTGCGCGGCCGCACCCTCCCGGATCTGCTGCGGGTCCGCGCCGCCCTCAAGTCCCGCCGCAGGCAGGCCAGGACGCTGCTGCCGCCGGCCGGCACCGACCCGGCCCTGGCCCCCGCGCTGGAGCTCGAACCGGGGCTGCGCACCTGCACCCACGCCACCGAGGCCGAGTTCGGCGGCCGCCCCGTCCGCCGGGAGACCGGCATGGTCGGCGACGGGACCTTCCTCACCTCGGTCCTGCTCGTCCAGGCCAAGGACCAGCCGCTGCGGCCGGTGCGCACCGCGCTGCCGCTGCCGCTGGACGTGATCTGCTCGGCGCTCACGGTGGACGACATCACCCTGGAGTCGGTGCAGCTGGTCCAGCACACCCAGCCCGCCCCCGCCCAGCACCTGCCCGAGCAGTCGCTGGCCGCCCGCGCCTACCGGGAGCTGCCGGACGGCACCGCCACCCCCGGACTGCGGCTGACCTGGATCGCGCTCAAGCTCGACCCGGAGCGCGCGGCGACCGCCGTCCGGGCCCGCGGCGGCGGCGAGGAGGGCGCCCGCAAGGCGCTGCAGCGGGTCACCGACCAGCTGGCCGGCCGGCTCAACAGCGCCGGCTTCAACGCGACCGTGCTGGACGAGCGCGAGCTGATCGCCGCCCTGGCCATCTCCGCCTGCGCCAACCCGATCGCGGTGGCCGGCCGCCAGGGCACCGGCAGCGGCGGCGGCACCACCCGCCGCACCCAGGAGGGCAACCGGTTCTGGCGGATCGACGACCGCTGGCACACCACGTACTGGGTCTCCCGCTGGCCGCAGCTGAGCCGCCCGGACGGCGCCCCCGGCCGGATCGCCGCGCCGGACCTGGTCAACCTGATCACCGGCTCGCCCGCCCTCGCCAGCACCTTCAGCCTGACCGCCGGGCACGGCACCGGCGGCTCGGTGACGGTCAGCGGGCACCTGCGGGTGACCGGCCGCAACGAGAGCGAGGTCGGCGACATCGGCCGCCAGGTGGAGTCCCGGGCCCAGAGCACCGGGCTCGGCCTGGTCCGGCTCGACCTGGAGCAGGCCCCCGGCATGCTCGCCACCCTGCCGCTCGGAGGGGCTTCCTGATGGCGTACCAGACCTACCCCACGGCGGGCCCCCAGCCCGGCGCCGAGCAGCGCCGGACCCGGCCGCGGGTCCTGCCCGGCTTCGGGCTGCGCGGCCCGCGCCGGGAGAAGCACGTCCTGGAACCGGCCGACCTCGCGGCGCTGGCCTTCCCGGTCGGCGACGACGGCGTGGTGATCGGCGTCGACCCGCAGGGGCTGCCCGCGGTCCTCGGCCTGTTCCGCCCGACCTCGTACGACCTGGTGCTCGTCGGCGGTATGTGGACGGCGCAGGTCATCGCGCTGCGGGCGGCCGCGATCGGCGCCCGGGTCGCGGTGGAGACCGCCCGCGGACAGCTGTGGGGCCCGATGGCCCAGGCCGCCGGCGGCGGCCAGCCGTGCGTGACGATCCACCAGGTCGGCCGACTCGGACCGCAGGGCGCCTCGGTGGCCTCGCCGGTGCTGGTGGTCCGCGACCTCGGCGCCCGCCCGCCGCGCAGCCGGCTCTCCGCCGCGCCCTGGCAGACCACCCTGACCCTGCTGCCCTACCTGGGCCCGAACGCCTCCCGGGTGCTGAACGCGGCCGACCTGGTCGGCGTGCAGCGGATCTCGCCCCAGGAGGCGGAACTGACCGGCCGGGTGCTGTCGCTGCCGCCGGAGGACGTCGCCGCGCTGCCCACCCTCGGCGACGACCTCACCCTGTGGGCGACCCGGATGCGGCGTCAGTACGTACGGGCCGTGGCCGGACAGGCCGAACAGCAGGTGCTGGGCGGGCCGCGCCGGATGGACTGAGCAGCCGCTCGCCGCGCCGGTCGGCCCGGCGGGGAAACGAAGCCGCCTTCAACGGGGGTTGCCGTACGGCCTAGTCTTTGATGCGGCAACGGCACCGCTGAACAAGCGGCGGCGAACACGAGGGAGCCAGAAGTGAGCAGCGATCGGGACGGCGTCTACGTCGGCGACAACGCGGCAGAGGACGACGACGACTGGTCGGACGCGCCTGACTACACTCCCCCGTCCTGGTACGTGCAGACCGAGCCCTCGGCGGCGTCGGCGGCTCCGGCCCCCGGCTCCGCTCCGGCCTCGGCCGACGCCCCGGTGCCCGCCGCCGATCCCGCGCCGGCCCGGCAGACTCCGGCCCAGCAGCCCGCGCCGCCGGCCCAGCCCCAGCAGGCCCAGGCCCAGGCCCAGCCGCCGGTGCCCGACCAGGGCGCCGCCCCGGCGGCCGCCGTCCCCGCTCGGACGCCCGCGCCTGCGCCCGCACCCGCCCCGCCGGTGCAGGCCGAGGCGCAGCACGTCCCGTTCCCGGCGGCCGCCCCGGCTCCGCCGGCCGTCGAGCAGCCGCCGACCGGTGCCCCCGCCTGGCCGGTGCCGGAGGCCGCGGCGCAGCCGCCCGCACCCCAGCCGCAGCCGTACCCGGCGCCCGCCGCGGCCGGACTGCCGGGGCAGCCCGCCCACCCCGTTCAGCCGGTTCAGCCGCAGGACTTCGCGCAGCCGCCGGTCCAGCAGGCCCAGCCGCAACACCCCCAGCACCCCCAGGATCCGCAGGGCGCGCCGCCGGCCTGGGACCCGCAGGCCGCGTGGGCGGCCCAGCAGGCCCAGCAGGCCCCCCAGGCCCAGCCTCCGCAGCCGGCCCCACAGGCCGCCGTGCCGCCGCAGCCCGGCCCGGCGGCACCGCAGCCCGGCCCGGTGGACCCGCGCCAGGGCGGCTGGCCGCAGCCCGCCGCGTACCAGCAGCCGGTCCCGCCGCAGCCCGGCCCGCAGGCCCCGCCCGGCTTCCCGCAGCCCGGACAGCCGCAGCCGGGGCAGGCCTGGCACCAGCAGCCCCAGGGCCCGCAGCCCAGCGCCTTCCAGCAGTCCGCCGCCCCGCAGCAGACCGCGCACGGCGCGCCGCTCGGCTACACCGCCGCCGTCGAGCTGTCCTCGGACCGGCTGCTGCGCAGCCAGCCCAAGCAGCAGCGCCAGCAGCCGCGCTTCCAGTTCGGCGGCAAGGCCGCGGCGGCCGAGAAGGCCCGCAAGCTGGAGATCATCCGCACGCCGGTGCTGAGCTGCTACCGGATCGCGGTGATCAGCCTCAAGGGCGGCGTCGGCAAGACCACGACCACCACGGCGCTCGGCGCGACCCTGGCCAGTGAGCGCCAGGACAAGGTGATCGCGATCGACGCCAACCCGGACGCCGGCACCCTGGGCCGCCGGGTCAAGCGCCAGACCGGCGCGACCATCCGCGACCTGGTGACGGCCATCCCGCACCTGCGCAGCTACATGGACATCCGTCAGTTCACCTCGCAGGACCTGAACTCGGGCCTGGAGATCCTGGCGAACGACGTCGACCCGGCGGTGTCGACCACCTTCAACGACTCGGACTACCGCCAGGTGATCGACGTGCTGGGCCGCCAGTACCCGATCATCCTGACCGACTCCGGCACCGGCCTGCTGTACAGCGCGATGCGCGGGGTGCTGGACCTGGCCGACCAGCTGATCATCGTCTCCACCCCCAGCGTGGACGGCGCCTCCAGTGCCTCGACCACCCTGGACTGGCTCTCCGCGCACGGCTACGCGGACCTGGTGCAGCGCAGCATCACGGTGGTCTCCGGGGTGCGCGAGACCAGCAAGATGATCAAGGTCGAGGACATCGTCGCGCACTTCCAGACCCGCTGCCGCGGCGTGATCGTGGTGCCGTTCGACGAGAGCCTGGCGGCCGGCGCCGAGGTCAACCTCGACATGATGCGGCCCAAGGTCCGGGAGGCCTACTTCGAGCTGGCCACCCTGGTCGGCGAGGACATCGCCCGGGCCCAGCAGGCCGCCGCCCAGCAGTCCGGCTGGCAGCAGCAGGCACAGCCGGGCTACCCGCAGCAGGGCGGCCAGCCGCAGCCGTACGCCGACCCCCAGCAGCCCCCGTCCTACCCGCAGCAGGCCGGCCCGCCCGCCCCCGGCGCTCCGTGGGCGCCGCAGCCCGGCCAGGCCCCGCCGCCCCCGCCCGGGTACGGCTACCCCCAGCAGCCCGCGCCCGGGGCGCCCTGGCCGCAGCAGCCGGGGCCGGGGTACGGCTACGGCTACCCGCCGCAGGCACCCCGGCAGTGAGACGGCGGAAGGGGCCCACCGACACCAGGTCGGTGGGCCCCTTCCGCCGTCGCGGCGCCGGCCGCCCTCGGTCAGATGCCGTCGGTCAGCTCGCGGGCCCGCTTGACGTCGTCGGCCATCCGGTCGAGCAGCGCGTCGATGGAGTCGAACTTCTCCATCCCGCGCAGGTAGGCGAGGAAGTCCACGGCCACGTGCATCCCGTACAGGTCCAGGCCGACCCGGTCGATGGCGTAGGCCTCCACGGTGCGGGCCGTGCCGTCGAAGGTCGGGTTGGTGCCGACCGAGATGGCCGCGGGCATCCGCTCGCCGTCCGCGGTCAGCCACCCCGCGTACACGCCGTCGGCCGGGATCGCGCTGTGCGGCACGGTCTCGACGTTGGCGGTCGGGTAGCCCAGCTCGCGGCCGCGCTGGGCGCCGCGCACCACCTCGCCCTCGACCCGGTGCGGGCGGCCCAGCACCTCGTTGGCGCCGGCCATGTCCCCGGTCTCCACCAGTCGGCGGGTGAGGCTCGACGAGAAAGGCTCGCCGTCCCCCGCCGTGCCGCACACCTGGAGGTCGACCACCTCGACCTCGAAGTCGTCCGCCCGGCCCAGCTCGCCGAGCAGCGCGACGTCCCCGGCGGCCCGGTGCCCGAAGCGGAAGTTGGGGCCCTCGATGACGACCCGCGCGTGCAGCGCGTCCACCAGGACCTGCCGGACGAAGGTCTCCGGGGACTCCTGGGAGAACGCGGTGGTGAACGGCAGCACCAGCACCGCGTCCACGCCCAGCTCCGCGATCAGCTCGGCACGGCGCGGGTGCGGCGCGAGCAGCGGCGGGTGGCTGCCCGGGCGGATGACCTCGCGCGGGTGCGGGTCGAAGGTCACCACGACCGACGGGATGCCGAGTTCGCGGGCCCGCTCGACCGCCTTCCCGATGATCAGCTGATGTCCGCGGTGCACCCCGTCGAACGAGCCGATGGTGACGACGCTGCGTCCCCAGTCCCCGGGGATCTCCTCCAGGCCACGCCAGCGCTGCACCTGACCGCTCCTTGTTCCGTACGGTGCGTACCCTCTGTACGCTCAAACGCTCAAAACCCGAACCCCTATAGCGTGCCATGCGCCTGCCCCGGCTCAGGCACCGGAATACGGGTTGGGCCCACCCGGGGGCCCCGCCGCCCGCCGGGAGACGGCCCGCTCGGCCTCCCCGGCGGCGTGCCCGAGGTCCCGTCCGGCGGCCGCCAGGGCCTGCGTCCGGCCCGGCCGGGGCCCGTCCGGAGCGGTCCGCACGGGGCCGGACGGCCACCGGGCGAGCAGCCCGGCGAAGGCCGCCGACCGCCCGGCGCAGCGCGCCAGCAGCTCGTCCGCGCCCGGCAGGACGGGGACGGTACGGGCCAGCACCGCCCGGGCCCGGGCGGGGTGCTCGGCCGCGCAGTGCTCGGCGAGCCGCTCCACCACGGCGGTCAGCACCGCCGGGTCCGCCTCGGCGGCGAGCAGGGCGTCCAGCAGTTCGCAGCGCAGCGCGTCCGCCGCCGGGTCGGCCACCGGGACGGACAGCACCTCGGCGAACGGCCGCCGGACCGCCGCGCTGCGGGCGGCCAGCGCGGCGCCGAGCAGCACCCGCAGCTCCGGCCGACCGGCCTGACCGACCCCGGCGGGGCGCGCCAGCCGACGGCCGAGGTAGTCGACGGCGACCGGACCGGCCGATCCCCCGTCCCCGCGCAGCAGCCCGACGGCCAGCTCGGCGCCGCACCGCACGGCGGCCGGGGCGGTGGCGTCGGCGAGCACCCGCAGCGTCTCGGCGAGGGCCGCGCCGGGGGCGGCCGCCCGGTCGGCGAGCGCGGCCACGACGGCCTGCGGGTCGCTCTCCAGGGCCGGGGCGAGCGCCCGCGGGGTGAGGAAGGCGTCGCCGCCGGCCCGGAACCGGGCGAGCGCGGCCGGCAGGTACGCGGCGCGGGTCGCCGGGTCGCCGACCAGCAGCGCCAGCGCGGCCCCGTGCAGACCGGGCTCGTCCTCCCGGCCGAGCAGGGTCAGCGCGGCGTACCGCAGCAGCTCGGCCCCGGCCCCGGAGGCGTACGGGGCCACGCGCAGCGCGTGCACGGCCGCCGCGACGTGCCGCTCGGGCCGCCGGTCGTGGCTCCAGCGGTCCACCGCCCGGCAGAGCGCGGACGGCTCCTCGGCGGCGAGGACGGTGAGCAGCGCGTCCGCCCCCGGGTGCGCGGCGGCCGCCAGCGCGTCGGCCAACTCGTCCAGGGCGAGCCGGCGGTGGGCGTGCAGCAGCTCGTGGGCGAGGTCGGCGACCGTGCGGCCGGGGCGGCCGGGCAGGCCGCGCGCGTCCTCGAACCAGGCGCAGAGCAGCGGGAACACCGCGACCGGGTCGGCGCGCAGCCGCTCGGCCACCACGGCGAGGAAGCGCTGCCCGGGGCCGTCGGCGGTCACCAGGCGGCGCAGCAGGGCGAGTTCGGCTTCGACGGGCAGGCCGAGGCCGGTCCAGAAGGCCGGGCCGAAGCGCCCGAGCCCGGCCGCCGGGAGCGCCACCGCGCCCGCCGCGCCCGCCCGTTCGGCGATCCGGGCCGCCAACTGCTCCAGCAGGGCCCGGTGTTCGGCCCGGTCCGGGCTGGCGGCCAGGCCCGCGACGAGCAGCCGGGCCGCCCACCACGCCGGTTCGCTGCCCGGCGGGCGCAGGTCGAGGGCGCGCCAGATCCGGTGCAGCCACGGGTCCAGCGCGCCGGCGCCCCAGGTCTCGGCCACCCGGCGCAGCGCGGCGGCGACCGGGCCGATCCGGTGCCGGGGGACGGCGCTCGCCCCCGCGGCCGATGCCCCCGCCGGACGGCGGCCCGCGGGCTCCTCGCCCTCCTCGGCGGGCCAGGGCGGGGTGTCCTCGGCCTCGCCGAGCAGCAGTCGCAACGCCACGTCCAGGTCGAGGTGCCGGCCCTGCAGCCAGTCCGCGAACTCCCCGTGCGCGAAACGCAATCCCGGCCCGGCGGGGACGAACAGGCCCTCGGCGAGCACCGCGGTGGCCCAGCCCCCCTCGACCGGGAACAGCTCCTCGAACACGGCCCGGTCCAGCCCGCCGCCCGAGGGGCCGCCCAGCATCCGCCGGGCCGCCTCGTGCACCCGCCCGGCCACCGCCGCCGCGAGCCGGCGCACCCGCCGGTGCCGCGGCCCGGCCGACCGCACCGCGCCCCGGCGGTGGGCACCCGGACGGCGCGGCCGGCCGCCCTCGGCCAGCCGCTGGGCCACCCGCAGGCAACGCAGGTCCAGGAAGGCCTCGAACAGCTCGCTCCGGCGCACCGGCCCGCCGTGCAGCCCCTGCGCCCACAGCTCCCCGGCCAGCCGGACCGCCAGCGGGTGCCGGGCGTCCTCGGCGGCGGCCGGGTGGCCCGGCGGCAGCCCGTACCGGCGGCGCACGCGCTCGGCCGCCTCGGGGGGCAGCGGGCCGAGCCGGTGCCCGGCCAGGCTCGGCCCACCGGGCCCGCGGCCGTCCATCCGCACGGTGGGGGCGCTGCCCAGGCCGCCGTCCGGGTGCGGTTCCCCGGTGCGGCGGGGGCCGGGTGTGCCGATGCCCCAGGCCTCGGCCGCGAGCCGCTCCCACAGCTCCTCCCCGCAGGCCGTCACCAGCCGGGCCCCGCAGCCGGTCAGCCACTGGCCGGCGCCGCGCAGCCAGCGCGCGTCCACCGCCGACGGGGCCTCCTCGGGGCCGTCCAGGACCACCAGCAGCGGCCGGCCCGCCGCCGCGCACAGCGCCGCCACCGGTTCCGGCGCGGGCGCCGGGGTGCCGAGCACGGCCGCCGCGGCGGCCAGCGCGCGTTCCACCGGCTCGGCGAGCGAGCGGTCCCCGGCGCGCAGGTCGGCGCCGCGCAGCCAGAGGGTGGGCAGCGGGTGGGCGGCGTCGGCCCGGCGGGCGGCCAGCGCGGCCAGTTCGGTGGTGCGGCCGCTGCCGGGGGCGCCGACCAGGGCCGTGACGGTCGCGGCCGGTTCGTCCCCGGCGAGGCCGTCCGGCCGGTCCACCCGGTCGGCGGCCAGGTGGGCCACCCGGCCCGGCCCGGCGCCGGCCTCCGCCACCTGGGCGGCGGTCAGCCGCAGCACCCCGGCGAGGTTGAGCGCCGGGCCGTAGCCGGGCACCGCCGCCGCGTTGCTCGCCAGCAGCCCGGCCAGTGCCTCGGCGGCCGCCGTCCCGCCCGGGGGGCCCGTCCCCACCGGCACGGCCGTCAGCGCCCCGCCGTGCCGCGGTTCGCAAGCGGCGGGCGCGGCCAGGGCGACCACCGCCCCGCTACGGGCGTCCAGCACCGGGGAACCGGCCGGCACCGCGATCCCCCCGACCACCGGCACGTCCAGCAGCAGCACCCCGCCGAGCCGGTGCCCGCCGTACGCCGCGCCGGTGACACCGAGCAGCCCGCAGCGCAGCGCGACCACCCGCCCGTCCTCCCCCGCCAGCGCGGGCAGCAGCGCCTCGTGCCCGGCCGCGACGGCGGCCAGCGGCAGCGGCGGCACCGGCAGGCCGCCGAGCGCCTCGGTGGACAGCAGGGCGAGCCCGTGCTCGGGCAGCGGCAGCACGGCGTCCGGGCCGAGCACCCTGGTCTGCCCGCCGGGGGTGTGCAGGACGACCCGGTCCAGTCCGGCCACGCTCTCGTGCGCCGTCAGCACGCTCCCCCGCCGGTCGGCGACGAACCCTAATCCGTGCAGCCGTCCGTTGAGGTCGCGGATCCGCAGCAGGTACCGCCCCGGATCGCCCTCCAGGAACCCCGGCATCTCGTGCCCCCTCGGCCGTCGCTCGCTCGCCGCCGGAAGCCTGCCCGCCGGGGCCGCACCCCGACCGCACCCGCGCCGCTCACCACGGGCGTTCACTCCGTGCGCTCCCTCGTGCGGGTGAAGGGGTGCCGGGAACGCGGAAGCCCCCGTCGGGGTGACTCCCGACGGGGGCTCCGAGCGACGGGGGCTCCGAGCCACGGGGCTCCGAGCGGCAGAAGCCGTCAGCCGACGAAGACCGCGACCGGCTTCGCCTGCCCGGCCTTCTCCTCGACCAGCGCGAGGAAGCGCCCGTCCGGCCCGAACACCGCGATCGGTCCGTCCGCGCCCAACCCGGGCGCCTTCAGCCGGGCACCGTGCGACAGCTTCTGCGCCGAGGCCTCGTCGAGGTCCCAGCGGGGGAAGGCGGCCGCCGCGGCCTCGGCGATCGGCAGCACCTCCAGGCCCGTCGCGGACTCGCCGGTGACCTGGGCCTCCAACTGCTCCAGGGTGCGCGCCGACTCCACCCCGTACGGGCCCACCTTCGTGCGCCGCAGCGCGGTCAGGTGCCCGCCGACGCCCAGTCCGGCGCCCAGGTCCCGGGCCAGCGCCCGGATGTAGGTGCCGGAGGAGCACTCGACGGTGACGTCCAGGTCGATCACCGGGGTGCCGTCCTCGGCGACCGCCGCGCGCTGCTCGTGCACGGTGAAAGAGTGGATCGTGGTCGGCCGGGCCGCGAGCTCGAAGTCCTCGCCCTCGCGCACCCGCGCGTACGAGCGCTTGCCGTCGATCTTGATCGCGCTGACCTTGGACGGCACCTGCATGATCTCGCCGGTGAGCGCCGCGATCCCGGCGTCGATCGCCTCCCGGGTGACGGCGTCGGCCGGGGTCGAGGCGGTGACGTCGCCCTCCCGGTCGTCGGTGACGGTGGTCTGGCCGAGCCGGACGGTCGCCTCGTAGGTCTTGGCGGTGAGCATCAGGTGGCCGAGCAGCCGGGTGGCCCGCTCGACGCCGATCACCAGCACGCCGGTGGCCATCGGGTCCAGGGTGCCGGCGTGCCCGACCTTCCGGGTCCCGGCCAGCCACCGCAGCTTGGCGACGACCCCGTGCGAGGTGATGCCCTCGGGCTTGTCGACGATCACCAGGCCGTCCGGGCCGGTGCCTTTGCGCTTCATCGGGTTCTTTCTCTCAACAACATCAGGGGAGACGATCAACGTACCGGTCGCAGCGCGCCCCGGAACCGCTCGACCACCTCGGCCACGTCCTCGCGGACGCTGAAGCCGGCCGCGAAGACGTGTCCCCCGCCGCCCAGCTCGGCACAGGCCGCGGCGACGTCCACCGCGCCCTTGGAGCGCGAGGAGCCGCGCAGCGTGCCGTCCGGGTCCTGCTTGAGCACCAGCGCCACCTCGGCCTCGGCCGGGCGGCGCAGGATGTCGATCAGGCCCTCGATCTCCTCGACCGTGACGCTGAACAGCGCGAGGTCCTGGTACGGCACCCAGGTCCACACCAGGCCCAGCCCGCCGGCCGCCGCCGGCTCGTAGACGGCCCGGTCGAGCGCGCCCGCGAGCACCTTGAGGTAGCCGAAGGAGGAGGTGTCCCACAGCTGCCGGGAGATCAGGTCGTGCCGGATGCCGGTGGCCAGCAGCCGGCCGGCCAGTTCGTGGGTGGCGGGCGTGGTGGCCCGGTACTTGAACGAGCCGGTGTCGGTGGCGACACCGGTGTAGAGGCAGGTGGCCAGCTCCTGGTCCAGCTCGACGCCGAGCCGGCGCAGCAGTTCGTCGACCAGCACGGCGGTGGCCGGAGCGGTCGGGTCGATCAGCTGGTGGGTGCCGAAGCCCGGGTTGGAGGCGTGGTGGTCGAACACCGCCAGGACGGGCGCGGCGAAGGCCTTGTCGCGCAGCAGGCCGAGCCGGCTCTCCGCGGCCACGTCGAAGCAGAGCACCAGTTCGGGAACGTCCGGCACCTCGGCGGCCGGCACGATCAGCTCCTGGCCGGGCAGGAAGGCCAGCGACTCGGGCACGATCTGCGGGTCGTCGCCGAAGGAGACCCGCACCTGCTTGCCGAGCGCCCGCAGCGCCAGCGCGGCCGCCAGCGAGGAGCCCAGCGCGTCGCCGTCCGGGCAGATGTGGCAGATCAGGTCGATCGAACGGGCCCGCCCGATCTCCGCCACCACCTGCTGCCAGAGCAGTTCGAACCCGGACTCCTCGGTGCGCGGCCCCGGGAGCGCCACGAGGGCACCCTCCACCGTGCTGGTGGAGGACGCCCCCGTGGTCGATCCGGCTCGCGAGGCGGCCTGCGCCGGCTCACCCGCCATGACTACTCGTCCTCGTCGTCACGCTCGGACGCAGGGGCCCGGTACGGGTCCGCGTCACCGGCGTAGCTCGCGCCCGCGGCACGGGTGCGCACGGCGGCGTCCGAGGTGCGGGCCCGGTCGAGCAGGTCGTCGATGTTCCGGGCGTTGTCCGGCAGCGCGTCCGCGACGAAGGTCAGCGTCGGGGTGAAGCGCACCCCGATCTTGCCGACCTCGGAGCGGATCACGCCCTTGGCGCTCTCCAGCGCGGCCGCGGTGGCCTCGCGCTCGGTCTCGTCACCGAAGACGGTGTAGAAGACGGTGGCCTCGCGCAGGTCTCCGGTCACCCGGGTGTCGGTGATGGTCACGAACCCCAGACGGGGGTCCTTGATCCGCCGTTCCAGGGTCTGGGCGACGACCACCTGGATGCGGTCGGCGAGCTTGCGCGCCCTTGCGGTGTCGGTCACGTTGCCTCCTCGTGCAGTGGGCCCGGTACCCGGGTGAGCTGCGCACCCGTCGGGGCCCACGCCCCAAAGTACCGGCCCGCGCCCGGCCTTGCGGGCGCTCTCGGTCCTGATCCGTGTGAGAACGGCGACTTCCGCCGGCCGGCTCCACGGTCCTCATTCGTCGTCGTCGTTGTGGTAGCGCCTCCTCGTGGAGAGGAGCTGCACCTCGGGGCGGCCGGCGACCAACCGCTCACAGCTGTCCAGGACCTCGGTGACGTACCCGGCTTCGCCGGAGACCACCGCCAGGCCGATCTCGGCCCGGCGGTGCAGGTCCTGGTTCCCGGTCTCGGCAGCGCACACGCTGTACTTGCGCTGCAGTTCGGCCACGATGGGCCGCACGATCGAACGCTTCTCCTTGAGCGAGTGGACGTCGCCCAGCAGCAGGTCGAACGTGAGTGTTCCCACGAACATGTATGACAGGTCTCGCCGACCTGGAAGGCCTCGGGGAGCGACCCGCAACCGGGCTCGCGCCGCTGTGTCTGACTACTCCCGGACCCTACACAGCGAGACCGGGGCCGGTCGACGGAAATACCACCCGTCGACCGGCCCCGGCTGACACCGACTAGGCGCGCGGCTTCTCGCGCATCTCGTAGGTCTCGATGATGTCCTCGACCTTGATGTCGTTGAACGACCCCAGGGTGACACCGGCCTCGAAGCCCTCGCGGACCTCGGTCGCGTCGTCCTTGAAGCGGCGCAGACCCTCGATGGTGAGGCTCTCCGCCACGACCTTGCCGTCGCGGATGAGGCGGGCCTTGGCGTTGCGGCGGATGATGCCGTCGCGGACCAGGACACCGGCGATGTTGCCGAACTTGGAGGAGCGGAAGACCTCGCGGATCTCCGCGGCGCCGAGGCGCACCTCCTCGTACTCCGGCTTGAGCATGCCCTTGAGGGCGTTCTCGATCTCCTCGATCGCCTGGTAGATGACCGAGTAGTACCGGACGTCCACGCCTTCCTTGTCGGCCGCGGCGCGCGCACGGCCTTCGGCGCGCACGTTGAAGCCGATGATGATGGCGTCCGAGCCCATCGCCAGGTCCACGTCGGACTCGGTGATGGCACCCACACCGCGGTGCAGGACCCGGAGCTCGACCTCCTCGCCCACGTCCAGCTTGACCAGGGCGTCCTCGAGGGCCTCGACCGAACCGGAGACGTCACCCTTGATGATGAGGTTGAGCTGCTCGATGGAGCCGGCGGCGATGGCCTTGTCCAGGTCCTCCAGGGACACCCGGACCCGACGCTGCGCGAAGGCGGCGTTGCGGTCGCGGGCCGAGCGCTTCTCGGCGATCTGACGGGCGGTGCGGTCCTCGTCGACGACGATGAAGCTGTCGCCGGCGCGGGGCACCGAGGTCAGACCGAGCAGCAGCACCGGACGGGACGGGCCGGCCTCGGCGAGGTTGTTGCCGTTCTCGTCCAGCATCGCGCGGACGCGGCCGTAGGCGTCGCCCACGACGATCGAGTCGCCGACGCGGAGCGTACCGCGCTGCACGAGCACGGTCGCCATGGCGCCGCGGCCCTTGTCCAGGTGCGCCTCGATGGCGATACCCTGCGCGTCCTGCTCCGGGTTGGCCCGCAGGTCCAGCGAGGCGTCCGCGGTCAGGACCACGGCCTCCAGCAGCTGGTCGATGTTCAGGCCCTGGCGCGCGGAGATGTCGACGAACATGGTGTCGCCGCCGTACTCCTCGGCCACCAGACCGAACTCGGTCAGCTGACCGCGGACCTTGGTCGGGTCGGCACCCTCGACGTCGATCTTGTTGACGGCGACCACGATCGGCACACCGGCGGCCTTGGCGTGGTTCAGCGCCTCGACCGTCTGCGGCATGACACCGTCGTTGGCCGCGACCACCAGGATCGCGATGTCGGTGGACTTGGCACCACGGGCACGCATGGCGGAGAACGCCTCGTGACCCGGGGTGTCGAGGAAGGTGATCGGGCGCTGCTCGCCGTTCACCTCGGTGACGACCTGGTAGGCACCGATGTGCTGGGTGATGCCACCGGCCTCGCCGGCCACCACGTTGGACTTGCGAATGGCGTCCAGCAGGCGGGTCTTACCGTGGTCGACGTGACCCATGACGGTGACGACCGGCGGGCGCGGGGCCAGCTGGTCCTCGTCGCCCTCGTTGGCACCGAAGTCGATGTCGAACGACTCCAGCAGCTCGCGGTCCTCGTCGTCCCGGCTGACGATCTCCAGCTGGAAGCCCATCTCGCCGGCCAGCAGCTCGAGGGTCGCGTCGGAGACCGACTGGGTCGCGGTGACCATCTCACCGAGGTTGAACATGACGGAGACGAGCGCGGCCGGGTTGGCGTTGATCTTCTCCGCGAAGTCCATCAGCGAGGCGCCGCTCGACAGGCGAACGGTCTGGCCGTTGCCGCGAGGCAGCATCACACCGCCGACGGACGGGGCCTGCATGGCCTCGTACTCCTGGCGCTTCGCCCGCTTCGACTTGCGACCGCGCGCCGGGCGACCGCCCGGGCCACGACCGAAGGCGCCCTGCGTGCCACCACGGGCACCCGGGCCGCCGGGGCGACCGCCGAAGCCGCCGGGACGCGGGCCGAAGCCACCGCCGCCGCCCGGGGCACCGCCACCGGGACGCGGGCCGCCGAAGCCGCCGCCACCGGCCGGACGCGAGCCCGGACCGGCCGGACGACCCTGGAAGCCGGGACGGGCGCCGCCGGCACCCGGACCACCCGGACGGCCGCCGGGGCCACCCGGACCACGGCCACCCGGGCCCGGACGCGGGCCGGCCGGACGCTGCGGCATCATGCCCGGGTTCGGGCGCGGCATGCCGGACGGGGTCGGGCCACCGGGACGCGGCGCGGCCGGACGCGGCATGCCGTCGGGACGCGGGGCACCACCCGGACGGGGGGCACCGGCACCCGGACCACCCGGACGCGGACGGTCGCCACCGGGACGCGGCGCACCGGCACCCGGGGCACCGGCGGGACGCGGACGGTCGCCACCGGGACGCGGCGCACCGGCACCCGGGGCACCGGCGGGACGCGGACGGTCGCCACCCGGACGCGGACGGTCGCCACCCTGGGCACCACCCGGACGCGGGGCACCGCCCTGACCGCCCTGACGGCGGTCGCCGGGGCGGCCCATGCCGGTGGCGCTGCCCGAGGTGAACGGGTTGTTGCCCGGACGCGGACCGGCCGGACGCGGGCCCGGACGGGCACCGCCGGCGGCCTGGGCGGCCGGACGCGGGGCCTGGGCGGCCGGACGCGGGGCCTGGGCGGCCGGACGCGGGGCGTCACCGGCCGGAGCCGGCGAGGAGAACTCGGCCGCGGGCGCGGCCGGGGCCGCCGGAGCGGCGGGACGCGCGGCCGGGCGCGGGCCCGGGGTCGGCGCCGAGCCCGGCTTCGGGGCGGCGGCGGGGGTGGCGGCCGGCGCGGAAGGCGCGGCGGCAGCCGGGGTCGGACGGGGACCAGGGGCCGCGGCGGGGCGCGGACCCGGGGTCGGAGCCCCCGGCTTCGGGGCACCCGAACCGGCGGCGGGGGAGGGCGCCGCGGTCTTCCGCGGACCCGGCTTGGCAGCGGAACCACCACCGGTGGGGGCCACACCAAGCGCGTCAGTCAACTTGCGCACGACCGGCGCCTCGATCGTCGAGGACGCCGAACGGACGAACTCACCGAGCTCGGTGAGCTTGGCCATGACGGCCTTGCTCTCCAAGCCAAGCTCCTTGGCGAGTTCATAAACCCGGACCTTAGCCACTTCACTCCTGTCTATGAGTCCGGGGGTCTCGTCCGCCGGACTGTCGCTACTTCATGGGCGTACCCATCGCGTACTCATCGCGTACTCATCGAGTGCTCATCGCAATCTCGACCTACTTCCACATCGCGAGGTACCTGACTGGTGCACGGCGCGCGGCTGCCCGAGCGCTGTGCTTGTTGCGGTGGTTCTCCGCCGCGCGAGCGGCGGCCGTCGCGGAAGGCGGCCCTGCTACGAGGCTTCGCCCGCCCGCTCCCCGATGAACTCGCGGAGCCGCTCGGTGTCGAGCGCGCCCTGGAGCCGGAAGGCCCGGGGGAACGCCCGGCGGCGGACCGCGAGGTCGAGGCAGGCCGAGTCGGGGTGCAGGTGAGCGCCCCGGCCCGGGAGTGCGCCACGGGGATCAGGGACGCACTCGCCCTCGACCGCCGTGACACGCAACAGCTGGTGCTTGGCCGCGCGCTTGCGGCAGCCCACGCAGGTGCGTTCCGGGCGTGCTCGGACATGCGTCCGGCCAGACGAAGGCAAGTCTACCCCTCCGAAGCGACATGGCGCCGCCCCGCCGGTCCCGGAGGACCGACAGGGGCGCCGACGACAACACTGATTACTGGGCCTGCGATTCCTCGGCCTGGCCCTCGGTGTCCGGCCGGATGTCGATCCGCCACCCGGTCAGGCGCGCGGCCAGGCGGGCGTTCTGGCCCTCCTTGCCGATCGCCAGCGACAGCTGGTAGTCCGGCACGATCACCCGCGCGGAGCGCTGGGCGAGGTCCACGATCTCCACGCTGGTCACCCGCGCGGGCGACAGGGCCGCGGCCACCATCTCCCGGGGGTCCTCCGACCAGTCGACGATGTCGATCTTCTCGCCGTGCAGTTCGCCCATCACCGCGCGCACCCGGGAGCCCATCGGGCCGATGCAGGCGCCCTTGGCGTTCAGGCCCTGGCGGCGCGACCAGACCGCGATCTTGGTCCGGTGGCCGGCCTCACGGGCGATCGCCGCGATCTCCACGCTGCCGTCCGCGATCTCCGGGACCTCCAGCGCGAACAGCTTCTTCACCAGGCTCGGGTGGGTGCGCGACAGGGTCACGGAAGCCCCGCGGACGCCCCGGCGCACGGCCACCACGTAGCACTTCAGCCGGGTGCCGTGCCGGTAGTCCTCGCCCGGGACCTGCTCCTGCGGCGGCAGGATGGCCTCCAGCTTGCCGATGTCGACCAGCACGTTCTTCGGGTCGTTGCCCTGCTGGACGACACCGGTGACGATGTCGCCCTCCTTGCCCGCGTACTCGCCGAAGGTCTGGTCGTCGGCGGCGTCGCGCAGGCGCTGCATCATCACCTGGATGCCGATGCTGGACGCGATCCGGCCGAAGCCGCTCGGGGTGTCGTCGAACTCCTTCGGCTCGACGCCCTCGTCCAGCTCCGCCGGGTCCTCCATGGCCCACACGGTGACGTGGCCGCTCTTGCGGTCCAGGTGCACCCGGGCCCGGCGGCGCGAGCCCTCGGTGCGGTGGTACGCGGTGAGGAGGGCGGACTCGATGGACTCGACCAGCAGGTCGAAGGGGATGTTCTTCTCGTTGACCAGCGTGCGCAGGGCACTCATGTCGATGTCCACGGCTACGCCTCCTCGTCTTTCGTCACGTTCGTCATGGTCGTACGGCACCGGAGGGTCACTCGGCGCCGTCCTCCCCCTCGTCGAGGTCGGCGGCCTCGTCCAGGAGCGCCTCGTCGTCCTTGCGGTTGAACTCCACCTGGACGCGGGCCCGGGCCACCTCGGCGTACGCCAGACGGCGCTCCTTCGGGCGGCCACGCCCCTTCACCGGCTGCACCTCGACCAGTGCGCCGTCCTCGTCGGCCTCCAGCACCCGGGCGACGATCTCCCCGCCGTCCACCAGGTGGATCCTGGCCAGCCGACCCTCGGCGCGCTGCCAGTGCCGGGGCAGGACCAGCGGGCGCTCCGCACCCGGCGAGCCGACCTCCAGCAGGTACGCGTCGTCCCCCATCAGGTCCGACTCGTCCAGGGCCTCACCGACCACCCGGCTGAACTCGGCGATGGTGTCCATGTCCACGCCGCCGTCGGTGTCGACGTCGATCTGCACCTGCCGACGGCTGCCCGCCCGGGTGACCCTGACCTCCTCCAGATCCAGTCCGGCCTGCTCGGCCAGCGGCTCCAGCAACGCTCGCAGCCGGTCGGTGTGGGTGGTGCTCATCCGGGTGGACTCCTCGGCCGCGTCTGCTGTTGTCAGAAGGTCGCTCCGCGTCCCCGGTGCCACACCGGATCACGGCAGCTCGGCCCAAAGCCTATCCGGTCAAGCCCCCATCCACCGATTCCGGACCTCCGCCGAGCACGCCCGCACCACCCACTGCGAGCAAGCTCACACCCCGCACGCCGTCCTCGAACCGGGCCCGGGAACGTGGGGATTCTGTAATGATTCACGCCAACGAGGGCAGGCGGGGAGGCCGTCCTCCCGTACCCGCCGGAGTGACCCCGATGCAGCCGCCCAGCCGACGGACCTTCCTGGCCCTCGGACTGCTCACCACCCTCACCGCCTGCACCGCTGGCCACGGCGGCCGCCCGGGCGACCCGGCCCCGACCAGGGACCCGGACACCCCCGCGCGCCTCCGGGCGGTCGCCGACACCGACGTCCTGCTCGGCGCCTACGACGGCCTGCTCGCCGCCCCGGGCGCCCAGACCGCCCTGCTCCAGCCCCTGCGCGACGACACCGTCCGGCACCGCGCCGCCCTCGCCCAGGGCCTGCCGACCGCGACCGCGAGCCCCTCCCCCACCGGCACCCCGGACCGTGCCCTGCCCACCCTCCCGGAGCTGGCCCTCACGGAGCGCCGGACCGCCGAGTCCCGTCTCCGCGGCCTCGACGGGGTCAGCCCGTCCCTCGCCCTGCTGCTCGCCTCCGTCTCCGCCTCCAACGCCCTGCACGCCGTGGCCCTGGGCGACCCGACCCCGGTCACGACCCCCGACGGCGGCACCGGCGCCGAACGCGCCGCCGAGCCCGCCGCCGTGCCCGTCCTGCAGGGCGCCCTCGGCGCCGAGCACGCCGCCGTCTACGGCTACGGGGTGGTCGGCGCCCACCTCCCGGACGACCCCCAGCGCACCGAGGCCCGCACCACCCACGCCGCCCACCAGGCCCAACGCGACGCCTGGCAGCGCCTCCTGACCAGCGCCTCCGCCACCCCCACCCCCGCCGCGGGCGGCTACCAGCTCCCCTTCCCCGTCGCCTCCCCCGCCGACGCCGGCAAACTCGCCGTCCACCTGGAGACCCGGCTGACCGCCACCTACGGCGCCCTGGTCACCGAGCTCCCCGCCCGCCACCGCCCGGCCGCCGCCACCGCGCTGCGCGAGACCGCCCTGCGCGCCCGGCGCTGGGGCGCCCCGGCCACGGCCTTCCCCGGCCTCCCCGGCTGACGGCCACGGGCGCGCGGGGCGAAAGCCCGCGCGCCCGCAGCGGCCCGCGCGCCCCAAACCCCGACAATGGACCCATGTCGGGAGCCGAACCCACCATCACCGTCCCCAGCCGGCTGACGAACACCGTCACCGCCGCCCACGGCGAGCCCGGCCACCGGTGGCTGGCCGCCCTCCCCGCCAGGGCCGCCGCCCACCTCACCGCCCGGAACCTCACCCTGGAACGGATCCTCGACCCCGGCGGCAGCCTCAGCCTCGTCGCGTACGTCCACCGCGACGACCTCTCCCCCGCCGTGCTCAAGATCGGACTGACCACCCCCGAGACCGCCCACGAGGACGCCGCCCTCGCCCACTGGGCCGGCCGCGGAGCGGTCCTCCTCCTCGACGCCGACCCTGACGAGGGCGTCCTCCTGCTCGAACGCCTCCACGGCGAGATCCCGCTGCGCTCCCTCGCCGAGCCCAAGGCCATGCTGGAGGCCACCAGCCTGCTGCACCGCCTCTGGACCGCGCTCCCCGAGGACCACCCCTTCCCCGACGTCCCCGGACGGATCGCCGCCACCGCCCGCCTCGCGGAAGGCCCCCACACCGCCGCCGAGGCGCGACCGCTGATCGACGAGGCCCTGGACACCGCCCGGGACCTGGCCGGCTCCGCCGACGAGTCGTTCCTGCTGCACGGCGACTTCCACCACGGCAACGTCCTGGCCGCCGACCGCGCCCCCTGGCTGGCCATCGACCCGCGCCCGCTGGCCGGCGAACGCGCCTTCGACCTGGCCCGCCTCGCCCTGGACCGCGCCGACACCCTGTTCGGATCCCCCGGCGCCCCAGCCGCCGTCCGCCGCCGCCTGGGCCGGCTCTCCGAGGCCCTCGAGGTCGACCGGGAGCGCCTGCGCGGCTGGGCCCTGTTCCGCGCCGTCGACCTCGCCCTGCGCGCCCTCGCCGCGGACCGCCGGGAGGACGCCGAGCTCCACCTCGAATTCGCCGGCGCCCTCTGACCGCGGGCTGCTACGCCCCGGCCCCGCTCAGCGGCAGCCGGGCCCCCATCACCGCGTACAGCCGGTCCGTCGCCGGGAACCGCACCGCGCGCGCCAGGTCCTGGTACCCCAGCGCCCGGTACAGCCGCCGGGCCGGCGTCTCCGCGTCGATCGCCGACAGGATGCTCCGCTCCAGCCCCGAACGCTCACACAGCGCCCGGATGAGCCGCGAGCCGATCCCCTGCCCCTGGAACTCCGGCAGCACGTGCAGCTCGGTGACGGCGAAGACCCCGTCCAGCCAGCCCCCGTACCCCCGGGCGGCCAGGTAGGGCTCGATCACGGTGCTCCACCAGTGCTCCCGCTGGTTGGGCATCCCGTACCCGAAGCCGACCAGCCGGCCCTCGCTCATCGCCCCGAGCGCGATCACCCCCGGCTGCAGGGCGTGCCGCCCCACGATGTGCAGCCGGACCGCGACCTCCTCGGGCGTCAGCCCGAACGCCTCCGCCTGAACCTCGAGCGCCTGCGGCGCCCAGGCCGCAAGGTCGATGGCCTCGATCGTCACCCCGGTCAGCTGATCCATGCTCCGGACGTTACTACCAGCGGCCCGGCAGCGCGGCCGAAGATCCCAACAGCACCCCGGGCGACCCGCTCCGCCCGCTCAGAAGAGCACGCTCATGAACGCCCCGACCTCCCGGAACCCCACCCGCCGGTACGCGGCCCGGGCCCGCAGGTTGAAGTCGTTGACGTACAGCGACACCACCGGCGCCACCTCCCGCAACGCGATCTCCAAGACGGCCGCCATCCCCGTCTCGGAGAGCCCCCGCCCGCGGTGCTCGGGCGCGACCCAGACCCCCTGGATCTGGCAGGCGCCCTCCGTCACCGCACCGATCTCCGCCTTGAAGACGACCTGCCCGTCCTCGCCGAACCGCGCGAACGACCGCCCGGTGGACACGAGTTCGGCCACCCGCGCCTGGTACAGGAGCCCCCCGTCGCCGGCCAGCGGCGAGACCCCCACCTCCTCGGTGAACATCGCCACGCAGGCCGGCATCAGGGCCTCGACCTCGTCGCGCCGCACCCTGCGCACCAGCGGATCCGGCGCGATCTCCGCCGAGGGCTCCGAGGTCGCCATCAGCGGCTGGTGCGCCCGCACGTCCCGGGCCGGCCCCCAACTGCGCTCCAGCCGCGCCCAGAAGCCCGCGGTGGCGGCCGCCGGCCCGACGATCGAGGAACAGCGCCGCCCCTGCCGGCGGGCCCGCTCCGCGAACGCCGCGACCGCCTCCGGACCGGCGTCGACCAGGACCAGGTTCGCCCCGGCGTAGCAGAGCGACTCCAGCACGCCGTCCCCGTCGTACCAGCCCCACATCTCCCCGCCGAGCCGCCACGGGTCCAGCCCGACGGCCTCGACCCGGGTGGCGACGAAGGCGTTGGCGACCGGGTCGCGGCGGAGGACCTCCAGGGCGTCCGGGAGGTCCGGCGGCTCCAGCACACGGGTGGTGGCCAGGGCCCGGACGGCCTGGAAGGAGCTCGGGAGCATCACACCTCGATCGAGCATCGAGACAGCACCTCACTGAGACGACTCTGGCCGCACCCTACTCCGTGGCCCCACCCGGCTACGGCCGCGGGGCCGTCCGCGAACGGACGGCCCCGCTTCCGGAAAACATCGCGCGGGCGCTCCCGCACGGTCCGGACAGCCTACGGCCGCCGGAACGGACTACGCGGGGCCCACCGCCCCGCGGCCCCTCACTCGCCCGCGACCACCGTCGGCGCCCCCGCCTCGACGCCCGCCGCCTGCATCTGCTCGGCGAGCTTCAGCGCCTCCTCGATCAGGGTCTCGACGATCTTCGACTCCGGGACGGTCTTGATGACCTCGCCCTTGACGAAGATCTGCCCCTTGCCGTTGCCGGAGGCGACCCCGAGGTCGGCCTCCCGGGCCTCGCCCGGACCGTTCACGACGCAGCCCATGACGGCCACCCGCAGCGGCACCTCCATGCCCTCCAGCCCGGCGGTGACCTCCTCCGCGAGCTTGTAGACGTCCACCTGGGCGCGGCCGCAGGACGGGCAGGAGACGATCTCCAGGCCGCGCTCGCGCAGCCCGAGCGACTCCAGGATCTGGTTGCCGACCTTGATCTCCTCGGCCGGCGGGGCGGAGAGCGAGACCCGGATGGTGTCGCCGATGCCCTCGGCCAGCAGCGCGCCGAAGGCGACCGCCGACTTGATCGTGCCCTGGAAGGCCGGCCCGGCCTCGGTCACGCCGAGGTGCAGCGGGTAGTCGCACGCGGCGGCGAGCTGGCGGTAGGCGTTGATCATCACGACCGGGTCGTTGTGCTTGACCGAGATCTTGATGTCGCGGAAGTCGTGCTCCTCGAACAGCGAGCACTCCCACAGCGCCGACTCGACCAGCGCCTCCGGGGTGGCCCGGCCGTACTTCTCCATCAGGCGCTTGTCCAGCGAGCCGGCGTTGACGCCGATCCGGATCGGCACGCCCGCGTCCTTGGCGGCCTTGGCGATCTCGCCGACCTTGTCGTCGAAGGCCTTGATGTTGCCCGGGTTCACGCGCACCGCCGCACAGCCGGCGTCGATCGCCGCGAAGACGTACTTCGGCTGGAAGTGGATGTCCGCGATGACCGGGATCTGCGACTTCTTGGCGATGATCGGCAGCGCGTCGGCGTCGTCCTGCGAGGGAACGGCGACCCGGACGATCTGGCAGCCGGACGCGGTGAGCTGGGCGATCTGCTGGAGCGTGGCGTTGATGTCCGAGGTCACCGTGGTGGTCATCGACTGCACCGAGACCGGGGCGTCGCCGCCGACCGGCACGTTGCCGACCATGATCTGCCGGGAGTAGCGGCGCTTCGCCAGCGGCTTGAGCGGCAGGGACGGAATACCGAGCGAGATCGCGGTCATGTGCGCAGGGTTCCCCGGGGTTGAGGTGTGGTCGACCGCCCGACCGTGACACGGCCGAGGCCGGGCGCGCTGACGTCGCGCACCCGGCCTCCACGGTACGGCACCGCCATGGCGCCCAGCACACCCGTGGTACCCGAACGCCCTAACTGATCTTCACCGGGTTCACCAGGTCGGCGACCATCACCAGCAGCGTGAAACCGATGAAGATGCTGGCCACCACGTACGCCACCGGCATCAGCTTGGCGACGTCGAAGGGGCCCGGGTCGGGCCGCCGGAACAGTTGTGCGAACCGGCGCCGGACCGCCTCCCAGGCCGCGCCGGCGATGTGCCCGCCGTCCAGCGGGAGCAGCGGCAGCATGTTGAAGAGGAAGAGCGACAGGTTGATCCCCGCCAGCAGGTTCACGAAGAACGCGATCCGCTGGGTCCCGGGGATGTCGAGCGAGAAGACCTCCCCGCTGACCCGGGCCGCGCCGACCATGCCGATCGGCGAGTCCGGGTCGCGCGGGGCGTCGCCGACGACCGCATTCCACAGCCCCGGGATCTTGCCCGGCAGGGCGATCAGCGACTTCACCCCGTTCTCGGTCATGTCGTACATCCGGTCGAGCGACTGCCCGAAACCGAGCTGGACCACACCACTCGCAGGAGTGAACCCGAGGAACCCGGCCTGGACGGTCTGGCCCTTGATCGGGATGCCGTTGCCGTCGTACTTCTGGACGTCGTTGACCGCGATGGTCGGGTTGAGGGTGAGCCGCTGCCCGTCCCGCTCGACCACCACCGGCACCGTCCGGCCGGCCGACCTGCGGATGTCCGCCTGGAGCTGGTCGTAGGTGCCGATCCGGTCCCCGTCGAAGGAGACGATCCGGTCGCCCGCCTTCAGCCCGGCCCGGGCGGCCGGGGTCTGCGCCGCGCCCTCCGGGCAGCTGTCGGTCGGCTGGCCCGCCTTGACCACGCACTGGGCGACGGTGCTGACCGTCGGCACGTTCATCGAGACGCCGAAGCCCATCATGACCGTCAGGAAGAGCCCGAACGCCAGGACCAGGTTCATGAACGGCCCGGCGAACATGACGATCATGCGCTTCCACGGCTTGCGGGTGTAGAAGAGCCGGCTCTCGTCACCCTCCTGGAGCTCCTCGTAGGAGGCCTCGCGGGCGTCCTCGATCATGGTGCGCCAGGGCGAGCTGCTGCGCTTGGTGATCCGGCCGTCCGCGCCCGGCGGGAACATCCCGATCATCCGGATGTACCCGCCGAACGGGATCGCCTTGATGCCGTACTCGGTCTCGCCCCTGCGCCGCGACCAGAGGGTCGGGCCGAAGCCGACCATGTACTGCGGCACCCGGATGCCGAACAGCTTGGCCGTGGAGAGGTGGCCGAGTTCGTGCCAGGCGATCGAGATGAGCAGCCCGATGACGAAGACCAGGATGCCGACCACCGTCAAAACCGTTGCCACCGCTGGTCCTCCGTCATGCCGCTCCGCTCATCGTCTCGTCCTACCGCAATCGGGCCGTCGGTCGGCCGTCAGCCGGCCGCCAGCTCGCGGGCCCGGGCACGCGCCCAGTCCTCCGCGTGCAGGACGTCCTCCACGGTCAGGGAAGTTCCCGCCGCCGAACCGCCGTCCCGCTGACCGTGCTCGGCCACGACCTTGGCAACAGTGTCCACGATTCCGGTGAAAGCGAGGCGGCCCTTCAGAAATGCCTCCACGCACTCCTCGTTGGCCGCGTTGAAGACCGCCGGATTCGTACCGCCCAGGGTGCCCACCTCGCGGGCCAGCTCGACCGCCGGGAAGGCCTCGTCGTCCAGCGGGAAGAACTCCCAGGTCGCGGCCCTGGTCCAGTCGCAGCCCGGGGCGGCGTCCGGCACCCGGTCCGGCCAGCCCAGGCCCAGCGCGATCGGCATCCGCATGTCCGGCGGACTGGCCTGCGCCAGGGTCGAGCCGTCGGTGAACTCCACCATCGAATGCACCACCGACTGCGGATGCACCACGACCTCGATCCGGTCGAACGGCACGTCGTACAGCAGGTGCGCCTCGATCACCTCCAGGCCCTTGTTCACCAGGGTGGCCGAGTTGATCGTGACGACCGGGCCCATCGCCCAGGTCGGGTGCGCCAGCGCGTCCTCGGGGGTCACCCCGGCCAGCTGCTCACGCGTCCGGTTGCGGAACGGGCCGCCGCTCGCGGTGACCACCAGCTTGCGCACCTCGGCCCGGGAACCGCCGGCCAGAGCCTGGAACAGCGCGGCGTGCTCGGAGTCCACCGGCACGATCTGACCCGGCCTCGCGACCGCCTTCACCAACGGACCACCGACGATCAGCGACTCCTTGTTGGCCAGCACCAGCACCCGGCCCGCCTCCAGCGCGGCCAGCGTCGGCCGCAGGCCGATCGAACCCGTGATGCCGTTCAGCACCGAGTGGCACTCCAGGGCGGCCAGCTCGGTCGCCGCGTCCGGGCCCACCAGCACGTTCGGCAGCGGACGGCCCGCCGCCTTCGCGGCCAGCGCCTCGCGCAGCGCCGGCTCGGCCGCCGGATCGGCCACCGCCACGGTGTGCACGCCGAGCCGCACCGCCTGCTCGGCCAGCAGCTCCACCCGGCCGCCGGCCGCCGACAGGGCGACCACCCGGAAGCGGTCCGGGTTGCGGAGCACCACGTCGATGGCCTGGGTGCCGATCGACCCGGTGGACCCGAGGATCACCAGCTCCCGGGGGCCGGAGGGGTCCGCCACGGTGGGCGTGAAACGCAGCTGCGGGTGGGCGAGCGAAGTCATGCGCCCATTGTGTCCTGTTCGCGGCACTCCCCAGGACGACCTCCGGCCCCCGGGACTACCGTCGGAACCATGCGTACCGTCATCGCCGGGGGCCACGGACAGATCGCGCTCAGGCTGGAACGGCTGCTCGCCGCCCGCGGCGAGCGCCCCGCCGGGATCATCCGCCGCCCCGAACAGGCCCAGGACCTCATCGACGCCGGCGCCGAGCCGCTGCTGCTCGACCTGGAGGCCGCCACCGCCACCCAGCTCGCCGCACTGCTCACCGGAGCCGACGCGGTGGTCTTCGCCGCCGGCGCCGGACCGGGCAGCGGCGCCGCCCGCAAGAACACCGTCGACCGGGACGCCGCCGTCCTGCTCGCCGACGCCGCCGAACTCGCCGGAGTCCGCCGGTACCTGATGGTCTCGGCGATGGCCGCCGACGCCGAGGCCCACCACCCCGCCGACCAGGTCTTCGAGACCTACCTGCGGGCCAAGGGCGCCGCCGACGACGCCGTCCGGGCCCGCACCGCGCTGGACTGGACGGTGCTGCGCCCCGGACGGCTCACCGACGGCCCCGGCACCGGCCGGGTCCGGCTGGCCCCCGCGGTCGACCGCGGCGCGGTGGACCGGGCCGACGTCGCCGCCGTCCTGGCCGCCCTGCTGCGCGAACCCGGCACCGCCGGGCTGACCCTGGAACTGGTCGCCGGGGACGCCACCGTCGAGGAGGCGGTCGCCGCGGCCGCCGGGCACGACGGCTGAACCCCCGCGGGCGCGAGCTCCGCGGTGCGCGGCGACGCGGACACCGAGCCCTGCGGGGGCGTGAACGCGAGGAGGGCCCGGTTCGGCGAACCGGGCCCTCCCGCGGTGGCGGCACTACCGCGCCGCCACGGCGACGATCAGAGGTCGAGGCCGGTCAGGACCATGACCTTCTCGACGG
Source organism: Kitasatospora sp. NPDC002543 (assembly GCF_053594915.1). Taxonomy (NCBI): domain Bacteria; kingdom Bacillati; phylum Actinomycetota; class Actinomycetes; order Kitasatosporales; family Streptomycetaceae; genus Kitasatospora; species Kitasatospora sp. NPDC002543. The sequence goes on from NZ_JBSFWR010000051.1 coordinate 33,025, forward strand.
TGTAGTCGTCCATCGCGTACTTGACGCCCTCACGGCCGACACCGGAGTCCTTGACGCCGCCGTACGGCATCTGGTCGGCACGGTAGGACGGCGCGTCGCCGATGATCACACCGCCGACCTCCAGCTCCCGGTGGGCGCGGAAGGCGGTCTGCAGATCGTGGGTGAACACGCCCGCCTGGAGGCCGAACGCCGAGTCGTTGACGGCCGCGAAGGCCTCGTCCACGCCGTCCACCCGGTGCAGCGACAGCACCGGGCCGAACACCTCGGCCTTGGCCAGGATGGCGTCCGCGGGCAGGTCGGCCAACACGGTCGGGGCGTAGGTCGCACCCTCGCGGGTACCGCCGGTGAGCACCTTGGCGCCCTTGGCGACCGCGTCCTCGACCCAGGACTCCACGCGCTTCGCGGCGTTCTCGTCGATCAGCGGGCCGACGTCGGTCGCGTCGTCGGCCGGGTCACCGGTGACCTGCGCCTTGACCTTGGCGACGACCTTCTCCGCCAGCGCGTCGTACACCGAGGCGTCGGCGATCACCCGCTGCACCGAGATGCAGGACTGGCCGCCCTGGTAGTTGGCGAACATCGCGATCCGGGTGGCCGCCCAGTCCAGGTCGGCCTCCGAGGACCAGTCGGCGAGCACCACGGCCGCGGCGTTGCCGCCGAGCTCCAGGGTGCAGTGCTTGCGCGGCACCGAGTCCATGATCTGGTAGCCGACCTTGTCCGAACCGGTGAAGGAGATCACCGGCAGGCGCTCGTCCTGCACCAGGGCCGGCATCCGGTCGTTCGGCACCGTCAGGATCGACCAGGAACCGACCGGCAGGTCGGTCTCGGCCAGGATCTCGCCCAGCACCATCGCCGACAGCGGCGTCGACGGCGCCGGCTTCAGGATGATCGGGGCGCCGACCGCTATCGCCGGAGCGACCTTGTGGGCGACCAGGTTCAGCGGGAAGTTGAACGGGGCGATCCCCAGCACCACGCCGCGCGGGAAGCGGCGCACCACCGCGAAACGGCCCACGCCGCCCGGGTCGGTGTCCAGCCGCATGGTCTCGCCGTTGGTGCGGCGCGCCTCCTCGGCGGCCCAGCGGAACACCGACACCGCGCGGCCGATCTCACCGCGGGCCCACTTGATCGGCTTGCCGTTCTCGGCGCTGACCAGCTGGGCGAGCTCCTCGGTGCGCTCCGTCAGCCGCTTGGCCACGTGGTCCAGGGCGGCGGCACGCTGGTGCGCCGGGGTGGCGGCGAACACCGGCAGCGCGGCGACGGCGGCGTCCAGCGCCTCCTCGACCTGGGCCTCGGTCGGGATGCTCACCTTGCCGACCAGACGGCCGTCCCAGCTGTTGTGCACCTCGAAGTCGGCGTCACCGCTCGCCCGGCGGCCGGCGAGCCAGAAATCGTACGTGGTGGTCACCGTGGTACCGGCCCTCTCCTCGTCTGTCCTACGGCCCACGGACGTGGGACCCGGTTTTGAGGGTAGGCGGGGCGGCGCACCGACCGGATTGGCCGACTAGGAGCGTTCGCCCCCGGGGCCACTCCACCGCGTCCTACCGGGCCGTGCATCACCGCCGTTGGGCGGCTTCGGCGGTGGACGGCTTCGGCGGTGCGCTCCGGTACCCCGCCCCTCGCCGGTGCCTCACTCCTCGCCGGGGCCTCACTCCTCGCCCGACCGCAGCGCCAGCCACAGCTCCATCCGCACGTCCGTGTCGTCCAACGACCGGCCCAGCAACTCCTCCACCCGACGCATCCGGTAGCGCAGCGTGTGCCGGTGCACCCCCAGATCGGCCGCGGCCGCGTCCCACTGGCCGTGCCGGGACAACCACGCCCGCAACGAAGCCACCAGGTCCCCGCGGGCCGTCCGGTCGTGCTCCCGCAGCGGCCGCAACAGCCCCTCCGCGAAAGCCGTCACCGCGTCCTCGCCGAGCAGCGGCAGCAGCGACCCCGCGCCGACCTCCTCGTGGTCCACCGACCGGCGGCCACCGCGCAACGCCACCGCCAGCGCCCGCTCGGCCTGCGCGTGCGCCGTCCCGGCCTCCTCCAGCGCGGCCGGCGCCGAAACGCCCAACGACAAGCCCTCGTGCTCCTCCACCGCGCCCAGACAGGCCCGGTGCACCGCGCCGTTGTCCAGCGCCAGCACCATCAGCCGCGGCCCGTGCGCACCGTCCTCCCGCGCCACCAGCAGCTTCTCGCCCACCCGGGAACCCGCCTGCTCCGCCCGGTCCCCCAGCTCCCCCAACGCCTCCGCGGCATCCGCGTTGGCCGGCCCGGCCCCCGCCACCAGAACCCGTATCGTCCCCTCCGGCATCCCCCCGAACAGCCCCACCGCCACCTGGCGGGCCGTCGACACCTCACCGGCCAGCACCATCCGCAGCAGCGCCGCGCCCATCCGCTCCTCGGCCTGCCGCAGCTCCCGCGAACGCTCCAGGGTGAGGGTCAGCAGCGCCACCGCCGCGTTCAGCACGTACCGCTCGGTCGGCGTGATCCGGTCCTCGGTCCCGACCGCCAGGAAACCCCGCGCCCGCCGGTCCGCCCCCAGCGACTGGACCACCACGTAGTCCTCGTCCGCCGTGTCTATCCCCGGCGCACGCCCCTGCAACGCCGCACTCGACGGCGCCGGCCGCCGACGCAACCGGTCCACCTCCGCCGCCAACCGCCCCGCCCGGCGCGCCGCCCAGTCCGGCGCCACCACCGACAGCGCACCCGACCCGTCGTACAGCGCCGCCCAGCCCCCCAGCCGGGCCGCCAGCCGACGCACCACCGCCGTCGTGCCGTCCTTGCCGAGCGCCGCCCGGGTCAACTCCTCCTGCGCCTCGAAGCTGGTCGTCACCGCCTCGTACTGCTCCGCGGCCAGCGCCGCCGACACCACCTTGCTGATCGCGATGAACGGCGTCGGCTCCGGCACCCGCAGCAACGGCAACCCCCGCTGCGCCGCCGCGTCCACCAGCGGCTGCGGCACCTCGGTGTGCGACAACCCCACCCCGAGCCCCAGCCCCACCACCCCCGCATCGGCCAACCGGTGCACGTACGCCTGCAACTGCGCCGCCGTACGGCCCAGCTTGATACCGGTGGTGAGCAGCAGCTCGCCACCCTCCAGGAACGGCGTCGGGTCGTCCAGCTCACTGGTGTGCACCCAGCGGACCGGCCGCTCCAGGTGATCCGCACCGGCGAGAACCGTCAGATGGAGCGACGTGTTGCGGACGACGGAGGCGAGTGTGGGGGGCATGGCACCTTCGAGGGATCGACCTGACCGCGCCGTTGCGGCCGGGCGAGGAGAGGGACGTGGGACTGGTGAGGGTCTCTCCCCTCCATTATGGACGCTCCGGACAACCCGCACTGCCGAATCCACCTCGAAGGCGACTTCCCCGGCAACCCGCCGTCAACCCCTGAGGTCCACCAGCAACGGCGGAACCTGCTCCCCCGACACCGCCGTCAACGACACCACCGCATGCCCCGCCGGCAACGCGTGCGCCAGATCCGACGGCGACCACCGCAACCGCTCCACATCCCGCGTCGTCACCGACTCCGTCTGCGCCGTCGTCCCCGACAACGCCTTCCGCCCGACCCGCCCCGCCCGCCGTATCACGCCACCGGAGGTGTCGGGGGTGTGGGTGACCGCGGTCTCCTGCACCAGGTGCGTCCCCCAGGCCTCCGAGAACAGCTTCCCGTCCCACGGGGCGATCCCCGGGAACGCCATCCGACAGCCGACCGCGCCGAACAGCGGCGCCCGCAGCGCCTCTGGCAGGTCCACCAACGTCCGCAGCAGCAGCACGGCGCCCGCATTGGCCCCACGCATCCGCTGCAGACCGCGCACCGCGGTGGCGTCCAGCGCCGCCGAGGCGTCGTCCACCACCAGACCCGCGAACAGCGAACGGTCCTCACGGGCCCCGGCCGCCTGCACGAACTGCCCCACCACCAGCCGGGACAGCATCCGCGCCGCCTCCGGATGACCCCGCTCGGGCAGCTTCACCCGCACCCGCAACGGGTGGTCCAGCACCCGCATCGCGAACGGGGGCCGACCGGTGCCGTCGGTCGCGAAGGCACCCTCGAAGGCCGGCCGCTCCAACAGCGCCAGCCGGTCCGCCAACAGCGCCCCGGGATCGTCCGCCCGGTCGCGCTGCCGCTCCCGGTACTCCAGGTCCCGCTCGTGCACGGCCAGCAGACCGGCCACGCCGAGCGCCTTCACCAGGGCCGCGAGCACATCCGGCTCACCCGCCAACAACGCCCGCAGCTCCCGCACCCCCGGAAAGCGGCCGTACGCCGCGTGGAACGGACCCACCACCTGCTGCACCGCGGTACGGGCGTGCTCCGCCCGGGCGGTCAGCTCGTCCGGCAGCAGCGCCTCGGCCAGCCGGGCGGCCGCCTCGTCGGGGTCCCGCGCGGCCCCGTAGAGGTCCAGCCCGTACAGCGAGGACGGGTCGCCGGGCGCGATCACCACGTCGTACCAGGAATCCGGGCCGAGATCGACGTCCGCCGCCCCGACCACCACCGCACAGGCCGTACCGGACAGCGCCTGCAGGCACAACGCCTCGGCCACCGGACGAGCCAGCCGCGCCGTCTTCCCCGTCCCGGCCGGGCCCACCGCCAACAACGACGTCCCCAACAGCTCCGGACCCAGCGCGAAACCGGCCGACCGGTGGCCCGGCGGGTTCTTCGGGACGTCCTGCGCGGTACCGAGACGGACCTGACCCAGCAGCAGATCGTGGCACTCCGCGCGACCGGACAACTCGCGGGCCTCGGACGGGTGGGCGAAGGCCGCCGCACCCCGGGCGGCCACCTGCTCGGTGAAGGCCGGGACGAACACCGGGTCCGCCTGGGCCGACTCCCAGGCCCGCCGGATCCGCACGTAGTCGACGTCCCCCACGGCCTCGCCGTCCAGCCGCGCGGCCGCCTCGACCGCGCCGCCCTGCCGCAGCCCGTCCCACGGGTCCCGCCCCCTCGCGGCCTCGACCGCCCCCGGGGCGGCCTCCTCCCCGGGCTGCTCCCGCGTCACCGTGCGCGACAGCAGCGGCGTGACGTACCGGCGCCACACCTCGGGCCAGCGGCCCATGCGGCCGAAGATCTTGATGACGGCCGCAGCGACCAGCACGTTCACCGACAGCCCGACGACAGTCACCAGGGTTGCGGTGGGGTGTTCAACCCAAACGGTCCTCACGATCAGATGGAGCACCAACTGGGTGCCGTAGACAAAGGCGAACCACCCCACCACCGCGTTGAGCCCCGCCCGAAGCAGCAGCGGCCATGTCGCGACCTTGGCCACCTCCGCCCGCTCCGGGTCGATGCGGCGGTAGCCGAGCCGGTAGATGCCCGGGTCGGCGTCGGGGCGCGGGGCGCAGGCCCAGGCCGCGAGGTCGAAGGAGGGGGCGCCCCCGCCGGGGCGTTGGTGGGGCAGGGGGTCGGGGGGTCTGGTGGTGGTGCGCTCGCCGTGGTGGTGTGCCCCGTCCTGTGCCATGTACGGCCCCGCTCCCTCGCCCGCCCGGCCCGACCGCCGTCGGTGCCGCCATACCCATGCCGCCGTACCGGCGACACGCCCGCGCTCAGGGTAGTGGAGCGTGGCCTGCGGGTAGTCGCCTCGCCCGTGCTGGCCGTGCCGGACAAGTCGGACGGCTCACTGCTACCGAGTGGCGCGTGCCGGGGTGGGGAGGGCGGCCGTAGCCTGCGAAGCACCGAGCCGAGAAGTCTGGAGAAACCCCATGAGCGCCGCAACGCCGCTCCCGCAGGAGCGCCGCCTGGTCACCGCGATCCCCGGTCCGAAGTCGCAGGAGCTGCACGCCCGCAAGCTGGGTGCGGTGGCGGCCGGTGTCGGCACCACCCTGCCGGTGTACGTGTCCCGTGCCAATGGCGGCGTGCTGGAGGACGTGGACGGCAACTCACTGATCGACTTCGGTTCCGGCATCGCCGTGACCAATGTCGGCAACAGCGCCGAGGCCGTGGTGGCCCGGACGACCGAGCAGCTGGCCAGTTTCACCCACACGTGTTTCATGGTGACCCCGTACGAGGGTTACGTGGCCGTCGCCGAGCAGCTGAACGAGCTGACCCCGGGTGACCACGAGAAGCGCACCGCGCTGTTCAACTCGGGCTCCGAGGCCGTCGAGAACGCGGTGAAGATCGCCCGCGCCTACACCAAGCGCCAGGCCATCGTGGTGTTCGACCACGGTTACCACGGCCGCACCAACCTGACCCTGGCGCTGACGGCGAAGAACATGCCGTACAAGCAGGGCTTCGGTCCGTTCGCTCCCGAGGTCTACCGGGTTCCGGTCGCCTACCCGTACCGCTGGCTGACCGGTGCGGAGAACGCCGCCACCGAGGCCGCCGCGCAGGCGATCGAGACCATCAACAAGCAGATCGGCGCCGAGAACGTCGCCGCGATCATCATCGAGCCGATCCAGGGCGAGGGCGGCTTCATCGAGCCGGCGAAGGGTTTCCTGCCGGCGATCGTGGAGTTCGCGAAGGCGAACGGCATCGTGTTCGTCGCGGACGAGATCCAGACCGGTTTCTGCCGCACCGGCCAATGGTTCGCGTGCGAGGACGAGGGCATCGTCCCGGACCTGATCACCACCGCGAAGGGCATCGCCGGCGGTCTGCCGCTGTCCGCGCTGACCGGCCGCGCCGAGATCATGGACGCCGCGCAGACCGGTGGTCTGGGCGGCACCTACGGCGGCAACCCGGTGGCGTGTGCCGCCGCGCTCGGCGCCATCGAGACGATGAAGGAGCAGGACCTCAACGGCAAGGCGCAGCGGATCGGCGAGATCATGCTGGGCCGTCTGCGGGCCCTGCAGGAGAAGCACGAGATCATCGGTGAGGTCCGCGGCCGCGGCGCGATGATCGCCGTCGAGCTGGTGAAGCCGGGCGGCAAGGAGCCGAACGCGGAGGCCACGGCGGCCATCGCCAAGGCCTGCCACGCCGAGGGCCTGGTCGTGCTGACCGCCGGCACCTACGGCAACGTGCTGCGCTTCCTGCCGCCGCTGGTCATGCCGGAGCACCTGCTGAACGAGGGCTTGGACATCCTGGAGGGTGCGTTCGCCGCCCTCTGAGCGGTGTCGCCCGTCAGGTCGTGAAACCCCCTTCCGGAGGGTTGTCCGGACAGCGCTGAACGGCCCGTGGGGACCTCTGGTCCGCACGGGCCGTTCGGTTTCCGGGGGCGCCGTCCGGGCGGCCGGGGCATGATCGACGGGTCGCCGGGGGCTGCCCGGCGCGGGGTGAAGATGATGTGCGGGATCGCTGGAGGCGCTCGGCGCGGAAGGGCTGTTGACGTAGTGTCATCGCAGATGGACAGCGAGCCTGAGCCCTCGGCGCGGCCGTCCGCGGGGCCCCGTCCGGGGCCGGTTCCGCGGGTGCCGGGCGGGGGCGACCAGGCCGGCCCGGGAGGGCCGGCGCACACCGAAGGCCGATCGGCCGACCGTCCGACCCACACCCCCCGGGGCGCACGGACCGGCGATCATCAGGGCCGCCCCGGAGCTCTCCCCCCTGCTCCGGGGCGGCTGTCCGCCGTCCCGGGCCGGGCGGCGCGGTCGGTGGCCGTGCCGATGGTGGCGGCGGTGCTGCTGGCGGTGGTGTCCTGGCAGGTCGCGGCGGAGGGGCCGCTGCTCGGCGTGGACCGTTGGGTCCGCCGGGCCGTCCGTACGGCTCACCTGGACTTCCCGAGCGCGCTGCTGGACCGGTTCGGGCACCTGCTGGCGGACCTGGGCGGCGGTGTCCCGGCGGTTCCGGTGCTGCTGCTGGCGGGCGCGTCGGCCGCCTGGCGGGGGCGCCGGGCCGGGTCGGGGCGCTGGTGGCTGCCGCTTCCGGTGGCGGCGCTGACGGCGGTGCTGATTCCGCTGCTGGTGGTCCCGGCGAAGTGGGCCTTCGCCCGGCCGGGGCCGCTCGGGGAGCCGCTGGCGGCGGGCCAGTGGGGCTGGTACCCGTCCGGGCACACCGCGACCGCGACGATCTCGTACGGGGTGGCGGCGCTGCTGCTGGCCCGGGTGGCGGGGCCGCGGGCGGCCCGGATCCTGGCGGCGGGTGCGGTGCTGCTGTCGCTCGGGGTGGGTGCGGGGCTGGTGTGGAGCGACTTCCACTGGCTGTTGGACGTGGTGGCGAGCTGGTGCCTGGCCGTCCTGGTGCTGTGGCTGCCGGCCCGGTGGCTGCCCCGGCCGGGTGTCGGGGGGCGTCAGGCCTCGGGGTCCTCGTTGCGGTGAACCAGGCCGGGCTCGCCGTTGTCCCGGTGCCATTCGATGACGAGTTCGTCGCGGGCGCCGAAGCGGACCAGGTGGCGGCCGACGACGTCCTCCAGGCCGGGCAGGTTCTCGCGCTCGCCCTCGACGGTGAGCAGCAGCGCGTCGGGCTGTGCCTCGAGGGTGGCGGTGCCGGCGCCGAAGACCATCGTGCCGCGGCCGGCCTCTTCGGAGTAGACGGCCTCGATCTTGCGCCCCATGTGGGCGGTGAGCTGCTTGGCGTAACGGCCCGGCCGGTCGGTGGCGACGCGGGCTTCGGAGCGGGGCATGGGCCCTCCAGAGTCGGGGAGGGGGAAGTTAGGGTCCCCTCACTGAGGCAAAGCTAACCCAACTACTGAGCTAGGCTCAACATATTTCCGCGATCGTCCTCCACCGTCGGCCGCGGGCCCGGGACCGGCCGCTACCCTGGGGCGACCGCCAGCCGAGGAGACCGCCGATGACCACCACGCCGACCGACGAACCGGCGGACTCCTCCTCCGGTCCCCGCCCCGGCACCCCGGACTCCGCCGCCGAACTGGCCGACGCGATGACCAGGGCGATCAAGCGGATCCGCCGTCAGACCGGTTGGCGGCTGGAGCCGTACGGCATCACCCCCGGCCAGGCCCGGGCGCTGCGCACCCTCGCCCACGTGCCCGGCTGCGAGACCCCGGACCACGCGATGCGGCTGAGCGACCTCGCCGACAAGCTGCACATCGCCCCGCGCTCGGCGACCACCGTGGTCGACGCGCTGGAGGAGGCCGGCCTGGTCGAACGCAGCCCCGACCCGGCCGACCGGCGGGCGGTACGGGTCCTGCTGACCGAGGCCGGCCGGGCCGCGGTGGAACGGATCGGGCAGGTCCGGGACGAGGTGGCCCAGGAGTACTTCGGCGAGGTCAGCCCCGCCGACGAGGAAGTGCTGCTGCGGGTGCTGCGCTCCGCCGAGGCCCGCTTCCTCGCGGCCGGGCCGCCACGGCGCTAGGGCGCGTCCCGGGGCGCGCCCTGCCGCTCGTTCCCGGGTCCGCGGCGGCCGACGAGACGGGCCCACGCGCCCCGGCGCAGGGCGGTGATCCCGATCCCGGCGATCACCAGCAGCGCGGCCGCGGCGGCCGTCGGGCTGATCCGCTCGCCGAGCAGCAGCCAGGCCGAGGACATCCCGAACACCGGCACCAGCAGTGAGTAGGGCGCGACGGCGGTGGCGTCGTAGCTGCGCAGCAGGAAGCTCCAGGCGACGAAGCCGAACAGGGTGGAGACCAGCCCGACGAAGCCGATCGCCCCCAGTCCGGCCGGGGTGATGTCGCGCAGGGCGCGGAGGTCCGCCTCCGGGCCCTCGACCAGCAGGGACAGGCCCAGCAGCGGCAGCGGCGGGACGGCGCTGACCCAGACCATCCAGCGCAGCGCGTCCGGCGGGGCGGCCCTGCGGGTCAGCACGTTGGCCAGGCCCCAGGCGACGGCGGCCAGGACGACCAGGACGAAGGCCCCGAGCGGTCCGCCGGTGCCCTGGTCCCAGGCGCTCAGCGCGATGCCGGCGAAGGCGACCGCCAGACCCGCCAGTCGCTGCCCGCCGGGCCGTTCGCGCAGCAGTACGGCGGCGAACAGCGCGGTGAAGCCGGCCTGTCCCTGGAGCACCAGGGAGGAGAGCCCGGCCGGCATCCCGGCGTGCATGCCGAGGAACAGCAGCCCGAACTTGACCACTCCGAGGACCACACCGACCGCCACCACCCAGCGCCAGGCCACCCTGGGCGGGCCGACGAAGAAGACCGCCGGCACCGCGACGACGGCGAACCGCAGGGCGCAGAACAGCAGGGGCGGGAAGCTGTCCAGGCCGACGTGGATCAGGACGAAGTTGAGGCCCCAGACGGCGGCCACCAGGACGGCCAGCGCGATGTGGCGCGGGCTCATGCCGCCCCGGCCGGCCGCGCCGCCGGGACTGCTCGTGGTGCCGGTGCTGCTCGTGGTGCCGGTACCGCCCGTGCTGGGAGGGCCGCTCGGGGCGGCGGTGGTCGTCGCGGTCATGGGACGAGCATGGTGGGCCGGACTGTGTAGCACCAGCGATGAATATTGAAGGGGACACTTTAGGATCGCTGCATGATGGACCTGGGGCGCCTGCGGGCGCTGCACGCGGTGGCGGTGCACGGCTCGGTCGGCGGGGCGGCGGCCGCGCTCGGCTTCACGCCCTCGGCGGTCTCGCAGCAGATCGCCAAGCTGGAGCGGGAGACCCGGACGGTGCTGCTGGAGCGGCAGGGCCGGGGCGTGGTGCTGACCGACGCGGCACGCGAGCTGGCCGCCACCGCGCAGACCGTGCTGGGACTGGTGGAGCGGGCCGAGGTGCGGCTGGAGGAGCAGCGCGGCCGGGCCGTCGGGCGGCTGCTGGTGGCCGCGTTCCCCTCCGGTGCCCGCGGGCTGATGCCCGGGGCGCTGGCCGATCTGCGACGGCGCTGCCCGGAGTTGGACGTCCGGTTGCTGGAGCGCGACCCGTACCCGGCGGCCGAGCTGGTGGCCCGGGGCGAGGTGGACCTGGCACTGGTGCAGGACTGGCCGACCGTGCCGCTGCCGGTGCAGGAGGGGGTCTCCCGGATGGACCTCGGCACGGACCCGGTGGACCTGCTGCTGCCCGCCGACGACGGACTGGCCGCACTCGACCCGGTGCCGGTGGAGCGGCTGTGCGGGCAGCGCTGGATCAGCGTGCCGCCGGGCAACATCTGCCACGACTGGCTGGTCCGCACCCTGCGCGAGGCCGGCGAGGAACCGGACGTGCGCTACCAGGTCGGGGAGTTCGAGACGCAGATCGCGCTGGTCGCGGCCGGTCTGGGGATGGGGCTGGTGCCGAGGCTCGGACGGGGCCCGCTGCCGCCCGGGGTGGCGGCCCGCCGGGTGACTCCGGAGCCGAGCCGCCGGGTGTTCGCGCTCTGGCGCTCCCAGGCCTCCCGGCGGCCGGCCATCACCGAGGCGCTGGCCTCGATGCGGGAGTGCTGGGGGCGGCTTACGGTCTGAGGACCGACGGGCGGCCTGGCAGCCGGGAGTCCCGCCCGAGTCCGGCCCGGAGCTGTACGGCCCGGGCCGTACGGCCTCAGCCGGCGAGGCCGATCACCAGCCACATGAAGCCGACCCCGGCCACGGTGCAGAGCAGGGTGCTGCGCGAGGGGTGCGGGCTGTGCGCCTCGGGGAGGATGTCGGAGGTCGCCAGGTAGAGCAGGAATCCGGAGAAGAAGCCCAGGTAGAGGCCGAGCAGGTGCCCCGGGATGGTGAACGCCAGGGTGATCGCCGCGCCGGACACCGGGGCCAGCGCGTCCGCGGCGAGCAGGGTCAGCGCCCGCCGCCGGTTGTTCCCGTACAACCGGGTGATCGTGTACGTGTTGAAGCCGTCGGCGAAGTCGTGCGCGACCACGGCGATGGCCACCACCGTGCCGACCGTGCTGCCGGCCTGGAAGGCGGCGCCGATCGCGAAGCCGTCCATCACGCTGTGCCCGACCAGGGCCAGCGCGGCGGTCAACCCGATGCCCTGGCGCCCGGAGGAATGGGCGTGGCCGTGGTGGCCGTGCGAGTGCGCGGCGTACTCGCCCTCGTGGCCGCGGTGGATGGCGACCGCGCGCTCGACCACGTGGATGGTGAGGAAGCCGCCCGCGAACATCAGCAGCGCCTGCGGCACTCCGTGCACCTCGCCGGGGGCCTGGTGGAGCGCCTCGGGCAGCAGGTCGAAGGCGACCACGCCGAGCATCAGCCCGGCGGCGAAGCCGAGCACCAGGTGGCGGCGGTCGCGGGTGCGCTGGGCGACGAAACCGCCGACCAGGGTCATCAGGAACGCCGCGGCGGCGACCAGGACCGCGGTCATCGGGCCGGCTCCGCCGCGGGTCGTCCGGCCGGGTCGTCGCCGGGGCCTGTGCCGAGTGGTCCGCCGAGCGCTCTGCCCATTCCTCTCCCCCTGGGATCCGCCCGTGGCCGGGCCGACCGCCGACCGTACCGGACGCCCGTTCGGCCGTGATCACCCGGGGGTGCCGGGGCCGGGGTGCGGTTCCCCCAGCCTCGGCCCGGGGGTCCCGGGCCGCCCCTCGGACGGGCCGTCGACTGGGCCGTCCGAGTGACGCCGCCACCGGGCCGGCCGGGCGGGCGAGCGGCGGTCGGCAGGAGCGGGCGACGGGGGCCGCGGGCGGGACGGCGGGCGGGGACCGGTCAGCCTCCCGTGGCGAGCGGCAGGCCGAGGTGGGTGTGGGCGAGTTCGCGGACGCCGGCGCCGTCGATCAGATGGATGTGCCGGTGGCCCTCCTCCGCGGTGAGGTCCAGCACCTCCTCGGTGAAGCGGCCGGTGGTCAGCCGCAGTCCGCGCTCGGCGGCCTCCTCCCCGACCGCCTCGGCCAGGGTCTCGATCTGCTCGACGCCGACCGGCTCGGTGTCCCGGGAGGCCCACACCACCCAGCGGCCGGGCAGCGCGGTGCCGGGCGCGCCCTCACCGGTGGCGACCAGCCCGGCCGGGCCGCGCAGCCGCACGCTCCACTGTGCGATCCCGCCGCGGGTCAGCAGGTCCCGCACCAGCTGGGCGAACTCGTTGGCGGACAGGTCGGAGGCGGCCGGCACGGTGGCCCCGGCCCGGGCGGCCGGCTGGACACCCACCCGGTCGTACGGGTCCGGGGTGACGGCCGCACCGAGCCGGCGCAGCCGCACCAGGGCCTCGTCCTGCTCGGCGTCGGCGTAGACGCCCTCGTCGTCGCGCTCCTCGTACGGGGTGCCCGGCGGCAGCAGCCGGGTGCGGGCCAGTGCGTCGCGGTCGGCGTCCACGCTGACCAGGCAGAGCGGCTCGGCCGAGGCGGGGTCGCGCAGCCAGCCGTTGAGGACGACACCGGCGAGTATCTCGTCGGTGTCCACGGCGTCGGCCGCCTGGAGGGCGCGCAGGGCGAGCCGGGCGACCAGCCGCAGGTAGTCGGTGGCCCGGTCCGCGGGCGGGCGCGGCACCGGGAGGACGTCGCCGTCCGGTGCGAGCCGGTAGCCGGTGAGCGAGGGCACCAGGTCGAGCGGCGGCAGGTCGAGGTCCAGCACGGCGGCGCGGGTGAGCGGGCGGAAGACCGCCCGGCAGGGGGCGGGCAGGTCCTGGGTGGCGGTCTCCGCGGCGGCCAGGGCCCGCTCCAGCAGCGACTCCACGGCGGCCGGCTCGGCCAGCCGGTAGGCCCTCCGGCATTCCTCCAGGCTCTCGTTGTACTCGCGCACGGCGCGGGCCCGGGCCTCCTCGGCCGCCTCGTGGGCGCGCCGGGACTCGTCGGCGGCCGGGCTGCCGGCCTCGGCCCGACGGGTGCGCCACTCCCGCAGGGCCCGCTGGTGGGTGAGCCGTGCCTGGGCCAGTTCGCGCTGGTAGCCGGAGTCGAGCAGCCGGCGGGACGGGCCGCTCTGCGGGTCGGCCGCGGGCGGCTCGGCGGGGGCGAAGTCCTCCCAGCGGGGTTCGGGCTGCTCCTCGGCGTCGGCGTCGGGGCCGTCGGCCGGGTAGGGGCGGGGCTGGTAGTGGCGCAGTTGGCTCTCGAAGTCCATGGCCGAGACGGGCAGCGCGGCCCGCCGCAGCAGGTCGGCCAGCCGGTCGTGCTCGGCCTGGACGGTGAGCGTGCGGTGGTGGGTCAGGGCGGCGGCCCGGGCGTGCGCCGCCACGGCCGCGTCCGGGTCGGCCCCGCCGGGAGCGGGGCCGACGGGGTCCGGTCCGGCCGTGCCGTCAGCGGTGGTGGCAGCACCGGACGGGCCGTCACCGGGTGGCCCGTCGCCGGACGGGCTCTCTCCGGACGGGCCGCCGCCGGACGGGCTCTCGCCGGGACGGCCGGCGGCGGCGCCCGGTTCCCGGCCCTCCTCGGTGCCGAGGTCGCGGAAGACCGAGGCGAGGAAGCCCGGTCGGGGGAACTGGACGGTGGCGGTGCCGTCGGACCGGCCGTCTGCTGAGTGCTGCATCGGTCGTCGTTCCCCCATGCTCGTCCGGCGCCTGCCCGGGGCGATCGGCGGGCCTGTGGACCCGCCGCTGCCGGACATTGTCCCCCGAACGGGCGTGGCGGTCAGCCAAGCCGCTCAGTTGGTCCGGGTGTTGGTCAGGTGCAGACCGATGTACCCGACGTAGATCCGGCCGCTGCCGGAACAGTCGTCCAGGTAGTGCAGCCGCGGCGCGGTGCGACCACCGCCGATCCGCAGGTGCGCACCCATGAACGCGCGCCGGGAGGAGTCGACGCATTCCGGCACCGGCAGCATCCGCTCGCGCTTCCACTTGGTGTGGCTGAACACCGTCCGGGACTCCCCGCGCACCGCCTTGCGGGGCGGGAAGCGGTGGCAGCCCTCGGGGGTGCGCTCGCACCACTGCTTGAAGTCCCCGCCGGCCGCACCGCGCACCGCCGCCTCGGCGTACTCCTGGAGGGCCGTCAGTCCGTCCCAGGCGAGCCGGGCCCAGCCCGCACCGGCGCACTGCAGCTCGTCCAGGGCGAGCGCGACCTTCTGGTCACCGGTGAAGGTGACCAGTGGGAACTCGCCCAGTCTGGCCATGAGTTCGGTGAAGGTCTCGGGCGTGCCGCGGCGGTCGGGGGGCTGGGCGGCGGAGTGCGGCCCGGCGGCCGGGCCGCTGCCCGGGACGACGCAGTGGCGGCCGGTGAGGGCGCGGGCCCCGGAGCGGAGGCGGCCCTCCCGGATGTCCCGGCCGTCGCGGACCTCCCGGCCCGGGCCCCGTTCCCGGTGGTCCCGCCGCTCCAGGCGCAGGGTGTGCCGGACCCGCTCCAGCTCGTCGGCCCTGGCCTGCTGCTCGGCGCGGTCCTGCTGCTCCTCGCGGGCGAGCGCGGCCAGTTCGACGCCCCGGTACGGGCCGGGACGGCCGGCGGCCCGTTCCCCGGCCAGGTCGGCGGCCTGCTCCGCGGTCTGCTCGGCGGCGCACTCGACGGGGTGCTCGGACGTCCGCTCGACGGCCTGCTCGGCGGCCTGCTCCGCGGTGCGGCGGAGCTGCGGCGGCGGGACGCGCAGCACCGGGACGGCCGCCAACGGCGGTGGCAGCGGCTGCTCCGCGGCCAGGCGGCGCGGCTCGCGGGCGAGCAGCCCGGCGGCGCGGCGCGGATCCTCTTCTATTCGGCTGCGCGCGAGTACCGGATGTCGGGTGCTGTCCTGCCGGGAGGCCGGGTCGACCTCGGGCAGGTAGGTGCGCACCGCCCCGCCGTACACGGTGTGGTACTCCAGCGCGACGTTGAACCCGGTGCGGGCGCCGGGGTCCAGCACGTAGGCGGTGGCGAGGCCGGGCAGCTGCTGGCAGAGCGGGACCACCACGTCCTGGACCCAGCCGTCCAGCGGCTCGTTCACCGGGATGCTGGCCACCACGGTGGGCAGTCTGCGTTCGGGGTCGCACAGCTCGTCGATCAGGGCGTCGACCTCGTCGGCCGTGATCACCCGGGGAGCGGAGCGGACGACGGTCGGCCCGTCGGTGGCGTCGAGCAGCGGGAGGAGTGTGCGGGCGAGCTCGGGCACCGGCACCCGGCACGGGGTGCGCACTCCGCTGCCGGTGCTGTGGGTCTCGGCCTCCAAGCGGACCCAGGTGGGGCCCTCGGAACCGGTGGCCACGGTGAGCGTGAGCTGCTGGGTGCCGTGCGGGGCCGGGGTGCGAAGACGGCGGCGGTCGTACCGGCCGGCGCTCGGGTCGCCGCGCAGCGGACCGTGGTCGCGGTCGAGCAGGACCCGCTCGCCCAGGCGGAGGCGCTCGGGGCCGGGAGTCGGCTCGGCGCCCTGCCCGGTGGCGGCGGGCCGGACCGGCGGGGGCTCCTCGAAGCCCTCCTGCTTCAGCCAGGAGGCCAGTTGCTCGTCGGCCAGGGCGACGGCGTCGGCGTGGGTCAGGGCCGTGGTGACCGTCATCCGGTAGGGCGTCGCGGGGCCGCGGGGGCCGGGCAGGTCGGCGGCGGCGTGCGAGCGGACGCGGTTCGGGGCGGGCAGGCTCGGGGCCGCGTGGTTCGAAGTCGGGTGGTTCGCGATCGGGTGGTTCGAAGTCGGACGGTTCGTGGGGCGGTTCGAGGTCGTCGTGTTCGTCGCGGACTGGGGATTCGAGGTCGAACGGTCTGAGGCCATGCGCATACCTCCGCGGTGCGGGGTGGGGTCCTGTGTCCTCCATCGATGGTTTCGTCCGGTTCTGCCGGATCCTTGCCCAGGAAACGCCACAGCCCGGAGCGGAAGTTCCAACTCCGGGCTACGACACTACGTTCGGGTGAATCTGCTCAAGCGGTCTTCCGCGTGGCGAGCAGCCTGGGCTACGAGAAACGGCCGGTCACGGGCGGTCCGCCCGACGGATCGTCCGCCTCCCGGGCCTCACCGGACGGCACCCGCCACCGTGGTCAGACCGGCACCTCGACGTAGGTGCGGCCGGCCGGGACCGCCACCGCGGTGCCGCCGGTCGCCTCGGCCAGCCAGGTGTGGAAGTCCGCCACGTCCGGCTCCGGCACGCCCACCTCGATCCGCACCCCGGTCGCCTCGTAGGCCAGGTCGCTCACCGCGTACCCGGCCGCCCGCAGGTCGTTCTCCACCCGCCCGGCCCGGACGTGGTCCACCGTCACCGCGAGCAGCGCCACCGGCCGGCGCTCCAGCAGGCCGATCCCGTCCACCGCCTCCGACACCGCGTTCCCGTACGCCCGCACCAGGCCGCCCGCACCGAGCTTGATCCCGCCGAAGTACCGGGTGACCACGGCGACCGTGTCGGTCAGCCCGCGCCGGCGCAGCACCTCCAGCATCGGCACCCCCGCCGTGCCGCCGGGTTCGCCGTCGTCGCTGGAGCGCTCGCGGCGCTGTTCGTCGCCGACCACGAAGGCGGTGCAGTTGTGCCGGGCGTCCCAGTACTGCTTGCGGATGCCGGCGATGAAGGCCTGGGCCTCCTCCTCGTCCGTGACCCGGGCGAGGTGGCAGATGAACCGGGACTTCTTGATCTCGGTCTCGTGGCTGCCGGCCCGCCGGATGGTCAGGTACGGCCTGGCGGTGGGCTCCGGCGTGGCGGACATGGTGCGGGGGTCCTCCCGAGGACGGTGAAGGCTGACGGCGCACGCCCCGGAGAGCGGAACGGCACCGCCAGCCTAGTTGCCGTGCGACGGGAGGCGTCATCGGCCGCGGACGACCGGGTGCGAGAGCCGGGCACGAGGACCGGGTGCGGCGAGCGGGTACGGCGGGGTCAGCGCCCGGCCAGGGCGTTCAGCCGCCCGCGGTCCAGGCCGGTCAGCGCGGTGACCTCGGCGAGGTCGAGGGCACCGCAGTCCAGCCCGCGCAGCAGGTGGCCGCTCAGCGCCCGGGCGGTGGCCGGCTCGTCCATCACGTCGCCGCCCGCCCCGGCGACGTACGCGGCCAGCCGGGCGGCGGCCGCCGTCAGTCCCTCCCGGTAGAAGGAGTAGACCGCCGCGTAGCGGGTGGGCAGGTGCGCCGGGTGCATGTCCCAGCCCTGGTAGTAGGCGCGGGCCAGCGAGCGGCGCACCAGGTCGTGGTGGAGCTTCCAGGCGGCGTGCACCTGCCCGGTGGACCCGGTCGGGACGACGTTGGTCGAACCGTCGGAGAGCCGCACCCCGGTGCCCGCGGCCGCCACCTGCATGACCGCCTTGGCGTGGTCGGCGACCGGGTGGTCCATGCTCTGGTGGGCCGCGCTCACCCCGCAGGCGGCGCTGTAGTCGAAGGTCCCGTAGTGCAGGCCGGTGGCGCGCCCCTCGGCGGCCTCGATCATCCGGGCCACGGTGGCCCGGCCGTCCGGACCGAGGATCGCCTGGGTGGTCTCGATCTGGATCTCGAAGCCGATCCGGCCGGCGGGCAGCCCGGCCCGCTCCTCGAAGTCCTCCAGCAGCCGGACCAGCGCGGTGACCTGCTCGGCGTAGGTCACCTTGGGCAGGGTCAGGACCAGGCCCTCCGGCAGCCCTCCGCCGGCCAGCAGGGTGGCCAGGAACAGTTCCAGGGTGCGGATGCCGCGGGCCCGGACGGCGGCCTCCATGCACTTGATCCGGATGCCGAGGTACGGCGGGGCGTCGCCGGCCGCCACCGCCGCGGCGACCAGTCCGGCGGCGCGGACGGCGTCCGCGTCCTCCTCGGTGTCGGGGCGGGGGCCGTAGCCGTCCTCGAAGTCGATCCGCAGGTCCTCGACCGGCTCGCGCACCAGCTTGGCGCGGACGCGGGCGTGGACGTCGGCGAGCAGTTCGTCGTCCGCGACGCCGAGGGCACGGGCCAGCTGCGCGGGGGTGGCGGCGTGGCGGTCGAAGGACTCCAGGGCCCGGCGGCCCCACTCCCGCACGGTGTCGGCGCCGAAGGCGTCGGCCGGGACGTAGACGGTGTGCACCGGCTGCCTGGTCCCGGGCTCGCCCGGGTACCGGCGCGCCAGGTCGGCGTCGACCGGGGCGAGCAGTGCCTCGACGGCGGCGCGGGCCGCGGTGGAGAAGGAGGCCCCGTCCGTCGGTCCGTTCCCGTCGACCCCGACCCGTGTCATCCGCACTCCTCCGTGCCGAACCAGCGCTTCAACAATTTGTTGAGGCGAAGGTAGCTCCGGCGGGATCGGGCGTCAATGGCCGGACGAGCCCGGGCCGGTGGCGGCCGCGGTCAGTCCCTCCCGGCGGCGGCGTAGCGCTCGTTCAGCTCCGGGTACAGGTCGGCGACCTCCTTGGGGTGGACCGAACCGTCCGGTCCCTTGCCGGTGACGCCGAACTCCCTGGTCAGCCAGTCGGCGAGGCGCTGGGGGTCGGGCTGGTGGCCGTAGCTGTCCATGTACGAGACGAGTGCCTCGTAGGCGAGGTCCGGGTCGAGGCGCGCGGGAGCCGGGGGAACCGCGCGCTCCTCGGCACCGACCGGCTGCTCGGTGCGGGTCGGCTGCTCGGTGCGGGCACGCTCCTCGGCCGGGACCGGCTGCTCGAACTCGGTGGACTGCTCGGGCTGCTGCTGCGGGCCGGCCGGGTCCTGGATCTGCGGACCGGGCACGGGCTCGGCGGCGGGAGCGGCGGCGGGCTCACCGGCGACCGGGCGCGGGGGCTTGAACCAGGGCGAGGCCTGCCCGGGCACCCGGCCGCCCGGGGCCGCGTCCGCCGGGTGACCGGTGGTGCGGACCGGGCGCTCGGTCCAGACGTTCAGCTCCTCGCCGCGCGACTGCGGGACGGCGTCGGCCACCCCGTCCGGCTCCTGGGCGGCCCGCAACCGCACGGCGGCCAGCTTCGCGAGCATCGGTGCGGCGACCTCCGCGGACATCGGCGCGACGGCAGCGGGCGCCTGCGGCTGGGGCTGGGGCTGTTCGGGCTGGTCCTGCTGCACCTGCGGGGCAGGCTGCGGGACCGTCTGCGGCGGCGCCGTCTGCTGGACGACCTGCGGTGCCTGCTGCGGGTGCGGGGCCTGCCGCGGGGCGCCGGCCCCGGCAGCCGGGGCGATGGCCGCGGTGGCGCGGCCCTCCTGGGGGACGGCCTCCTGCGCCTGCTGGTCCTTCGACAGTTCCTTGGCCTCGCGCTCACGGCCCTCGTCGTCCAGCCGGTCGAGCAGTGCCGGGTCCAGCGGAACGCCGAACTTGGCGAGCTTGAGCGGCAGCAGCGCCTGGATCGGTGCCGAGCGGCGCCAGCCACGGCCGTACCGGAAGCGCAGCTGCGCCCGGTAGACCAGACGGTTCTGTTCGAGTCGGATGACCTCGTCGTAGGAGCGGAGCTCCCAGAGCTTCATCCGCCGCCAGAGCCGGAAGGTCGGGACCGGGGAGAGGATCCAGCGCATCACCCGGACCGACTCCATGTGGCGGTCCGCCGTGATCGCCGCGATCCGGCCGACCGCGTGCCGCGAGGCCTCGACCACGACGACGAAGAGCACCGGGATGACGGCGTGCATCCCCATGCCCAGCGGGTCTCCCCAGGAGGCGGCCGCGTTGAAGGCGATCGTGGCGACGGTCAGCACCCAGGCGGTCTGCCGGAGCATCGGGAAGGGTATTCGCAGCCAGGTCAGCACCAGGTCGAGCGCGAGGAGCACGACGATGCCGGCGTCCACGCCGATCGGGAAGGCATAGGAGAAGGCTCCGAAGCCCTTCTCCACGGCCAGCTCGCGCACCGCGTTGTACGAACCCGCGAAGCCGATGCCCGAGATGATGAAGGCACCGGCCGCGACCAGGCCGAGCAGGCCCCGATGGGCCTTGGTGAGCGTTGGGCGTGCCATTACGTCTATCAACCCCTGGATGTCGGCTGCTGCCGTACGCTGCCTCGGCTGCCGGGTGCCGCTGGTCGGGCCGCCGGACGGCTGGGCAAGCAACCTCCGGGCTCGGCCCACCGGAGTTTACTCGTACACGTGTTTAGGCGTTTCCACAGCCTGGGGTGTCACCGTGCGGTGGTGCGGGACCCGGCCCGGCATCGCGCGGGGCCGGAACGGGGACCGGCCGGATCGTCAGCGGGCCTGCTCCGCCGTTCCGTTGAGATAGGCCAGGACGGCCATCACCCGGCGGTTGGCGTCCTCGTCGGGGGCGAGTCCGAGCTTGCTGAAGATGTTGGCGATGTGCTTGGCCACCGCGCCGTCGCTCACCGAGAGACGAGCGGCGATCGCCGAGTTGGAACAGCCCTCGGCCATCAGCTCCAGCACCTCGCGCTCGCGCGGGGAGAGCCCCAGCAGCGGACCGGGCCGACGCGAGGTGGTCTGCATCAGCTTGGCGATCACGTCCGGGTCCATCGCCGTGCCACCCGCCGCCACCCGGCGGACCGCGTCGATGAACTGCCCGGCGTTGAACACCCGGTCCTTCAGCAGGTAGCCGATGCCGCCGGTGCCGTCGGCCAGCAACTCCCGCGCGTAGAGCTGCTGGACGTGCTGGGACAGCACGAGCACCGGCAGGCCCTTGATCTCCCGCCGCGCCTTGAGCGCGGCCTGCAGGCCCTCGTCGGTGAGCGTCGGGGGCAGCCGGACGTCGACCACGGCGACGTCCGGCCGGTGGGTCAGCAGGGCCTCCAGCAGTTCGGGCCCCGTCTCCACCGCCGCGGCGATGGTGAAGCCATGCGCTTCCAGCAGCCGGATCAGGCCTTCGCGAAGGAGGTAGAGGTCCTCGGCGAGGACAACTCGCACGGCAACTCCAAGGTGATGGTGGTGGGTCCGCCCGACGTGCTGTCGATGGAGAGGACACCGTCGAAGGTACCCAATCGCTTCTCGATTCCGCGCAGTCCGGTCCCCCGCGAAGGATCCGCCACCCCCACTCCGTCGTCCGTCACCGTGACCCGCAGGAAGCCGGCCCGGTGGAGGATGTCCACCCACACCTGCTCCGCCTCCGAGTGCTTGGCCGCGTTCGCCAGCAGCTCGCAGACGCTGAAGTACACGGCGGCCTCCACCGGGGCCGCCGGACGGTCCGGCAGGCTCACGCACACCTCGGTCGGCAGCGCGCTGTCCAGAGCCAGGGCCCGGACGGCGTCGCCCAGCCCGCGCTCGGCGAGCACCGGCGGGTGGATGCCGCGCACCAGGTCCCGCAGCTCCTGGAGGGCCCGGGCCGAGGACTGCCGCGCCTCGGCGAGGAGCTCGCGCGCGGCCGCCTGGTCGGTGTCCATCAGGTGCTCGATGGTGCCCAGCGTCATCCCGATCGCGACCAGCCGCGCCTGGGCACCGTCGTGCAGGTCCCGCTCGATCCTCCGCAGCTCCGCCGCCTGGCTGCCCGCCGCGTCGGCCCGCGTCTCCGTCAGCTCGGCCACCCGCCTGGTCAGCTGGGCGTTCGTCGCCCGGCCGTCCTGGTCCAGCACCCGGCGGGCCACCTCCGCGTACCAGCGCACCGCGAGCGGTGCCACGACTATCCCGACGGCGATCATGGCGACCCCGAGCACGGCGCTCAGCACGACGGACACCATCCTGCTGCTCAACGGGCCGAACCCGTCGGCCGGCACCGGCCCCGCCATGGTGTAGGCGGCACCGAGCCCGAGCAGGACGAGCACCGGACCGACCAGAGCCACCGCGAGGAACGGGTTCACCAGCAGCCAGGCCAGCTCGGCGCGGGTCGTCCGGTCCCGAAGGCCCCAGTGGACCAGCTGCGCGTACTTCGCCACCAGCTGCGACCGGTGGTAGGTGTAGCCCGTCCACCAGTGCCCCCGGCCGTCCTGCTCGAGCTCCGGCATGGGCTCGTAGACCGCCGGCAGCCGTATGCCGAACCAGCGCTCCAGCTGACGGCGGGTGCGGTTCGCCGTCCGCCGGATGTTGGCCGCGGCCACCGCTCCGCCGACAGCCACGGCCACCAGAAGGGCGAGGAGGAGCCCGAGTTCGTACGACTCCAGGACCCGGGCCGTCACCGCCCCCGAGAAGACCGCGGCACCCACCGGGAGAGCCGCCCCGGGCACCGCCGCCAGCACCACCACGGCAAGCCGCGCCAGCCCCTCACCGCCGGCGACGAAGGCCGCCTGGGCCTGAGCGCGTACGGAGGCGCCGCTCGTACGACTCGCTGTTGTCACGGGAAGCTCCTGATGCCGGTACCGATCGTCCTCCATCAGTCTTCACGAACCGTCCACCACCCACACTGGCCATGGCACCCCAATTCCGGGGTGGACCTAGGACCACCTGCTGGTGTCGTTCCGCTCACCAGCAGGTGAGATGATCCGGAAATGCGAAGAACCCCCATCCGGGTCCCGGATGGGGGTTCTTCAGAAGAATTGTTCGGCGGCGTCCTACTCTCCCACAGGGTCCCCCCTGC
>NZ_JBSFWR010000052.1:0-54510 GCF_053594915.1 Kitasatospora sp. NPDC002543
GGCGGCGGTGATCGCGCTGCTGATCCTCAACCGGTTCTGGTACTACTGGAGCAGCCGGAGCCGGGCGAGGGCGCGGCGGGCGGCGCGCAGCTGCTCGGTGTCCGCGAGGTGCGCGACCAGGTCGTCGGCGAAGTCCGGGACCGAACCGCGCTCCGGGAGCCGGGCGAGCGCGAGGTCACGGCGCCTCCGGGCGCGCGCGTTGCGGCGCATGACGTTGGTCGCGATGCCCAGCAGCCACGGGCGCAGCCCGTCGCCGTCGGGATGCAGCCCCTCCCGCCCCCGCCACGCCTCCAGGAAGGTCGTCGAGACGACGTCCTCGGCCTCCGCCCAGTCGCCCGTCACGCGGAGGGCGTAGCGGTACAACACCTGGGCGTGCTCGTCGTACAGCTCGCCCAGGACATCGGGGTCGCCGCGGCGGAGACGCGTTCTCGTCAGTGCTTCCACGCTCTGCCCTGCCCGGTCCGCCGCCCGGGTTCCGGTGACCTGCGTCACAGCGCCCGCGCCACTGCGGGCGTGATCCTGATCACGGGAACTCGGGTGCCCGCCCGGGCAGTACGGGGCATGACCACGACTCCCGCCCACCGCCCCGTCCTCCGCCGTTCCGTTTCCCGCCACGCGGTTCCCCGCCGACACGCCCTCCGCGCCCTGGCCGTCGCCGTCGCCCTGGTCGGCACCTCGGCTCCCGTCTTCGGCGGCACGGCCACCGCCGCCGAGCCGGAGACGCACACCCTCACCATCAGGCACCTGGACCACGACGGCCGACCGGCCGCGGCCTACCGCACCCACCTCGCCGGGATCTTCGCATCCGGTGTCGAGCAGGTCCTGGAGCAGCAGGACGCCTCCGGTGTCACCACCGTACGGCTGCCCAAGGGCCGGTACCTGCTGGACAGCACCCTGACGACGGGTCCGGGGACGGACGGCCCGGTCTGGACGGACTGGATCGTGCAGCCGCGCCTCGACCTCGACCGGGACACCACCGTCACCTTCGACGCGCGGACCACCGCCCCCGTCGACGTCCGGCCCCCGGACGACGGTGCGCGCTTCCTGCAGAGTTCGATGTTCGTCGATGTCACCTACAGGGGCGTCACCAGGAGCGCCAACATCGGCAACCGGTCGACCAACCTGCGTGTGGGCCACCTGGGGCCCGAGACCGAGGCCGGAGCGGTCAAGCAGTGGTTCGACTCCACCTGGGCGACCGACAGCGGCGGCTACCTGCTCGGCCGGACCTTCTCCGGCACCCGCGCCCTGACCGGGCTCTCCCGGCAGTACTCCGCGCAGGAACTGGGCACCCTGAACATCCGCGCTGCCGCCGGCCCGGGCAGCGCCGGCGTCGGTCTGCTCAGCATCGTGCCGAGCGAAGGGGCCTCCGCCGGCGCCCCCCGGGTCATGAGGACGCCGGGCACCGTCACCTTCCTCGTCGCACCCGAGCGCGGCGCCTGGGACATCGGCTTCACCGCCCCCGGCGCCGACGAGGCGACGCGGACCCACTACTCCGCCGAGCGCGTCACCGTCCCGGCCGGGGCCACGACCACCCAGACCTTCGACGGCCCGGTCTTCGGCCCCGCGCTCACCGACCGCCCCGCGGTGTCGCGCGAGGGCGACCGGATCACCGCCGATGTCCCACTGCTCGCCGACGGCGGCGGCCACGCGCCCTGGGGCCCGACGTTCGACACCGCCTACACCTCGCTGTACCGCGACGGCGTACTCGTCGGCGCCACGTCCGGCGAACCCGGCCGCGGCGAGTTCACCGTGCCGCCGGGCCGGGCCTCCTACCGGCTGGCCACCACGGTGACCCGCAAGGCCGCGGTCGGCGCGACCACACGGGTGAACGCCTCCTGGACCTTCTCCTCGGCCACCACCTCCGGCCCGTCCGCGCTCCCGGTGAGCGTCGTGCGGTTCTCCCCCGACCTCGACCCGGCCGGCGCGGCGGCGGCCGGAAGCACCCTCCGGATCCCGGTCACCGTCCAGGGCGCCGCCGACGGCCGTACCCGCTCACTGACCGTCTCCGCCTCCACCGACGACGGCGCCTCCTGGACCCGACTGCCGCTCGAAGACGGCGCCGTGACCGTCCGGAACCCGTCGGCCGGCACGGCCGTCTCCCTGCGCGCGGAGCTGACCGACGCCGACGGCAACACCCTCGACCAGACCCTCGTCGACGCCTACCGCACCCGCTGACACCCCCGATCACCCGGGGCCGGCGCCGGCCTCTCCCCCAACCGAGGGGGCGGGCGCCGGCCCCGCTGTCGTGTCGGCGACCGGGGTGCGCTCTGGTCGCCGACACGACGAACCGGACGGACATGAGCAACTTCTGGACCGGCGAGGCCCTCTGGGGGGCACCACCTCGGAGAGGCCGCCCGGCACCCCGCGCTCCGGGTGCGGTCAGCGGGCGGGGGCGGACGGGGTGAGGTTGCGGTGGATCTCCAGGGCGGCGGTGGAGCGGTTGAGGGTGATGTAGTGCAGGCCGGGGGCGCCCTCCTGGAGGAGTCGCTCGGCCATCCGGGTGGCGTGGTCGACGCCGATGCGGTGGGCCGCCGCCCGGTCCCCGCGGGCCGCTTCCAGCTGCCGTGCCAGGGCGGCCGGGAAGGACGCGCCGCTGAGTTCGGCGAAGCGGGCGATCTGGCGCACGTCGGTGGCGGGCATGATCTCCGGGATGACCGGGGTGTCGCAGCCCGCCGCGGCCAGCCGGTCGCGCAGCCGCAGGTAGTGCTCGACGTCGAAGAACATCTGGGTGACGGCGTAGTCCGCGCCGGCCCGGCACTTGGCGACGAAGTACCGGATGTCGCCGTCCCAGTCCGTCGAGCGCGGGTGGCGCTCGGGGAAGGCGGCCACGCCGACGGTGAACGCCCCGCACTCCTTGACCAGTCGAACCAGTTCGGCCGCGTACCGCAGGCCCTGCGGGTGCGGTTCCCAGGCGCCGTTGGGGTTGCCCGGCGGGTCGCCGCGCAGGGCGAGGACGTCGCGGATGCCGACGTCGGCGTAGCGCCGCAGGACGGCCTGGAGTTCGGCGGTGGAGTGGCCGACGGCGGTCAGGTGGGCCACCGGGCGCAGGGTGGTCTGCGCGGCGATCAGCTCGGTGGTCCCGATGGTGCGGTCGCGGGAGGAGCCGCCGGCGCCGTAGGTGACCGAGACGAAGGTCGGCGCGACCGCCTCCACCCGGCGGATCGCCGCCCACAGTGCGCGTTCACCGGCCTCGTCCTTGGCGGGGAAGAACTCGAAGGAGTAGGTCCGCTCGCCGGCCGCGAGGATCTCGCGCAGGCCGCGCGGGGCGCGCAGGGTGGTCTGGTCCATGGGTTCACCTCAGGTGGTGGGTGTCGGTCGTCCGGGGATGCGCGGGAGTTCCCCCACCTTGCCCGGGCACCCGCAACAGGACTGTCACAGCGTGGTGTTGGCGCCCTCCGGTCGGCGCGGAGGCAGTTCGCCGGACCCTGGCAGGTACCCTAGGGGGGTATGGTATGTTCAGAAGCGAAGCAGCCGCCCGGACAGTCCGGCCGGCGCCGGGCACCCACGACAGGAGCACACCCATGAGCGAGACCACCGTCACCGTCGAGTCCGCCGCCACCGAGACCTCCTCCTGCTGCGGCTCGTGCGGCACCGACGCCGGTGCGGCCCCGGCCGCCGGATCCACGCTGACCTCGGTGTTCCAGGTGAAGGGCATGACCTGCGGCCACTGCGTCGGCTCGGTGACCGCCGAGCTGACGAAGCTCGACGGCGTCGAGGAGGTCGCCGTGGACCTCACCACCGGCAACGTCACCGTCGGCAGCACCCGGCCGCTCGCCGACTCCGACGTGGCCGCCGCCGTCGACGAGGCCGGCTACGAGCTGGTCGGCCGCGTCGAGGGCTGACCCCTCCCCCCGGAGTCGGCTCGTGCGGTCGGACCACCACCCGCCCGTACGAGCCGACTCCGCCCGACCCGCCCGCCGGTACAGTGAGCGCACGCCTCACCGCACAGGAACCGGAGACGGCCATGGTCAGCTACAGCTCCCACAAGGACGACTTCCTCAAGCGGCTCCGCCGCATCGAGGGCCAGATCCGCGGCCTCCAGCGCATGGTCGAACAGGACACCTACTGCATCGACGTCCTCACCCAGGTCTCCGCCGCCAGCCGCGCGCTCCAGTCCTTCGCCCTCCGACTCCTGGAGCAGCACATCGAATGCTGCGTCCGGGACGCCATCGCCGAGGGCGGCCAGGAGGCGAGCACCAAGGTCCGCGAGGCCAACCAGGCCATCGCCCGCCTCGTCAGGTCCTGACCGGCGGCGTCACGGCGACGGGGCGAGCCCCGCGGCACCGCCGCGCACGGGGCGCCGACCTACCGGGTGGGGGTATGCTCGACGGCCACCGACCGCGCCGGGCAGTCGAGTCGGGAGACCGGGGATCAGCCGTGCCGTCGATCGAGTTCGTCCGCCGCCTGGACGGCCTGGTCTACCGCTTCGACCCGGACGGCACCCACAACGGCCGGCCCTCGTTCAGACGGCGGGACCTGGACCTCTGGTGCCGGTGGGGGCCGGAGCGCGGCTGGTGCGTGGTCGACGCCGAGGGGGTGCCCAACTCCGGCCCACTGCTGGGCGAGGACCGGCACCGGGAGCTCCCGCCGACCGGGCCGTGGCGCAGCTGGAAGGCGGGCAGGTCGTACCTCTACGACCTGCGCCGCGTCGACGGGGAGACCTCCCGACCCCTCTGACGCCCCGACGCCCCGATGCCCCAAGGCGCCGATGCCCCAAGGCGCCGACTCCTCACCGCGCCGGCTCCCCGACGCGCCGGCTCCCCGACGCGCCGACGCCTCAGACCCGGTCGAGGGGCCGGTGCGGGCCCGCCGGCAGCTCGACGGCGATGGTGTCGCCCGGCCTGACCGGGCCTCCCGTACGGACGACACCCATGACGCCGGCCCGGCGCACGATCGTGCCGTCCTCGGCCCGGCCGACGACCCGCTTGAGCAGGCCCGGCCGATAGGCCTCGATCTGGGCGCACGGGTTGCGCAGGCCCGTGATCTCGACCTCGGCCTCGGGACCGATCCGCAGCACCGCGCCGACCGGCAGGCCGAGCAGGTCGACGCCCTCGGTGGTGATGTTCTCGCCGAGAGCCCCCGGCGCCACGTCGAAGCCGGACTCGTCGAGCTCGGTGAGCAGTTCGCGGTGGATCAGGTGGACCTGGCGCAGGTTGGGCACGGTCGGGTCCTGGGCGACCCGGGATCGGTGCCTGACCGTCACCCCGGCGTGCACGTCGCCCTCGACGCCCAGCCCGGCGAGCAGGGTGATGGCGTCCCGGTTCGGCTTGGTGAACGAGTACTCGGCGTTGCTGCTGACCGCCACCACGGTGCCGTTCATGGTCAAGGGCCTCCTCGCGGACGTACGTTCGATCCACCCGGGAGCATAGCCGCCCTCCCGGCCGTCGCCACCTGCCACTTTCACGGCGGGCCCTCCGAGAGGGCCCGCCGGAGCGGCGGTACCGGAAGTCCGGGGCACCGCGGCCGAGGGTGGCGATGACCAGGGCGGCGCGGTTGGGCCGGCGGCGCCGCCGCCGAGCCGGGCGGGTGTCAGGCCGGCTGCCGCGCGGGCGCCCGCTCGTCCGCGCCGGCGAGCCACAAGTAGACCGGCGCGAGCCCGAGTTCGATGCCCATCAGCACCAGCTGGAACCAGTGCGGCCGGCCGTCCACCACGATCGACAGCACCCGCGCGAGGCCTCCCAGCAGGAGGAGCGCCGCCAGCCACCGCACCGTACGGGCGGGCACCGGCCTCTGCCGCGCTGCCGAGATCCAGGCCGCCCCGTACCCGGCGAAGACCGCGCCCATGAAGCGGCCGAAGCTGCCGACCGTCGGGCCGGCGTCCGCGATCCCGGGCATCGCGGCGTTCCCCAGCAGGATGTGGAGGAATCCGATCGCCACGCAGGCGATCCCCATCGTCCACGCGAGCACCCGTAAGGCCCTGGCCATGACCCACCCACCCGTTCCGGAGTCCGGTTGACACGTGTCTACCAAGCTAGCGCCGACAAGTAGACGCGTGTCAAGTAACCTGGCCCGCATGCCAGTCCACGAACGACGCCGGCGGCTCTCCCCCGCCGAGCGACGCGCCCAGCTGCTCTCCGTCGGCGCCCGGCTGTTCGCCGCCCGGCCGTACGAGGAGGTGCTGATGGAGGAGGTGGCCGAGCGGGCCGGGGTCTCCCGGGCGCTGCTCTACCGGCACTTCGCGAGCAAGCGCGAACTCTTCGCCGAGGTCTACCGGGAGGCCGCCGACGACCTGCTTGCCAGGAGCCGGTTCGACCCGGCCGACACCCTGGTCGAGCAGCTGGTCGAGGGCATGGACGCCCACCTGGACTACTTCGTCGCCAACCGGCACGCCGTGCTCGCGGCCAACCGGGTGCTGGCCGGGGACGAGGTGATCCAGACCATCCTGACCGAGGAGCTGGACGCCCTGCGGGAGCGGCTGCTCGGCGTCCTCCCCCTCGCGGACGAGCGGGCGCGCCGGGCGGTGTCCCAAGTCCTGCGCAGCTGGCTGGTGTTCGTCCGGGTGCTGGTCGTCGACTGGCTGACCGAGGAGACCTGCACCCGCACCGAGCTGCGGGACGCCTGCATCGGCGCCGTGCTGGGCGCGCTCCGGCCGCTGCTGCCCGCGGATCCGGCACCCGATTGGGGGCGCCGAGGGCATACCATCGGGGCGTAACGGGGAGAAGCACTATAAGCCTCCAATCCCCTATGAATATACGACAATTGGATGCTCTGACTCCCCTCGATCCGCCGGACCTCCGACCCAGCGAAGGGACCCATGGACTCCGCGACAGCCGACACCCGGACCGCTCTCCCCCCACTCCACCGGCTCCCCACCACACCCGCCCAGCCGCCCCACCCCACCACCCTCCCGGACGGCACCCCCGCGTGGCTGATCACCCGCTACCACGACGTCCGGCAGGTCCTCGGCGACCCCCGGGTCACCCGGGCCGACCTGCATGACGTCGGCACCGCGGGCACCACCGCCGACGTCGCCGCCAACCCGGCGTCCCTGTTCAACCAGGACGGCCCCGCCCACCGCCGACTGCGCGGCACCGTCCAGCGGGCCTTCACCCCGCGCGCCATCGCCGGCTGGCAGCCGTGGGTCGCCGCCGCCGTCCAGCAGTCGGTGGACCGGCTGGTCGCCGCCGGCCCGCCGGCCGACCTCGTCGAGGCGTTCGCCCGGCCGGTGCCGTTCGCCGTCACCACCCGGCTGATGGGCCTCGACGGGGACGGGCCGGACCGCCTCGACGAGGAGCGGCTGCACCGCTGGACCCTCGCCCTGCTCGCCCAGGGCGGGGAACAGCCGGCGGAGGCAACCGCGGAACGGACCACCGGCCGGGCACCCGCCCAAGCCACCGGCCGGGCCCCCGCCCAAGCCACCGGTCCGGACGCCGCCCAGGCCGAAATCCTCGCCGAATTCGGCGCCTTCATGGCCGAGTTGGTCGCCCGCCGGCGCCGCGAACCCGGCGACGACCTGGTCAGCCACCTGGTCCGGGCCGCCGACCAGGACGGCGGCGTCCCCGAGGAGGCCCTCGTCTTCCTGGTCGCCGGGCTCACCGCCAGCGGCAACGAGAGCGTCGCCGGTGCGCTCGCCAACGCCCTCGTCTACGTGCTCGGCGAACGCCCCGAGCACTGGCCGCTCCTCGCCGACCCGGGCACCGCCGAGCGCACCGCCGAACGCCTGCTGCACTACATCCCGCTCGGCGACGACGAGGCCACCATCCGCCGCACCACCGCGCCGATCGAGGTCGGCGGCGTCACCGTCCCGGCCGGCTCGGTCGTCGCCGTCAGCCTCGGCAGCGCCAACCGCGACCCGGCCGTCTACCCCGAGGGCCTCGACACCGACCTCGGCCTCGCGCTCCCCGCCCCGACCCTCGCCTTCAGCTCCGGCCCGCACTACTGCATCGGCGCGTGGCGGGTCCGGCTGGAGATGCGCGAGTCCCTGCGCCGCCTCGCCACCGCCCTGCCGGGCCTGCGCCTCACCGCCCCGGTCGCGGAGCTCGCCTGGCAGCTCGGCGGCACCACCCGCAGCCCGGCCCGCCTCCCGGTGGACTGGTAACCGCCCCGCCGGCCACCCGGCGCGCCGTCCGCCGCCCGGCCGTCCGGCGCCACGCCGTCCGGTGCCCTGCCCGGCCTCAGCCGTCGAGCAGGGCGCCGAGCCACCGCTCCCGGCGCCGCTCGATGTACTCGGCGTCGCCGCGCCAGACCTCCCCGTGCCCCTCCGCCCAGAGCCTCGCCCAGGGCTGGACCCCGCGGCCCGCCCGATCCCGCAGGAAGTCGTGCATGGCCCGGGTCCGCGGCCCCAACAGGGCTACCAGGGCGCGCCGTTCGTCCTCGTCCAGCCCGTAGGCGTCGACGAACACCCGCAGCCGGGCGGCCGCGTCGGCGTCGGGGAGCCGGAAGTCCGGCTGCGCCGACAGCGGCAGGAACCCGTGCAGCGCGTACGCGAGGTCCCAGAGCCGGGTGCCGGGGGCCGCCGTGTCCCAGTCGATGAAGGACCACTGGTGCTCGGCGCCGACCACGAGGTTCCACGGGGCCAGGTCGTTGTGGGCGATGGTGTCGGCGACGCCGTCGGGCGGCATCAGCACCTGCCAGTGGGCGTCCGGCGGGGGCGTGAAGTCCCGTACGGCGTCGTGGAACTCGCGGATCAGGCGGGCGACCCGGGCCAGCCGCCCGGCCGGGTCCAGCAGGCCGAAGTGGTCGGGCCAGACCACCAGACCCGGCTGGTAGGTCAGTACCTCGCGCCCCTGCCCGTCGAGGCCGAGCGGGCGCGGCGCCCCCCGGAACCCCACCGCGTGCAGGTGCTCCAGCAGCGCGTGCACCGCCGGTGTCCACGGCCCGGCCGGGCGGCGCACGGTGTCCCCGACGCGGACCACGCCGGCGTTCATGTTCCCGCCGGACAAAGGCTGTTCACCATCGGGCACCGGCTGCTCCCCATCGGGCACCGGCCGTTCACCACCGGGCACCGGCTGCTCCCCGGCGGACGACGGCTCCTCCTCCGCCCGGCTCATCCGAACAACCCCTCCCCCAGCGTCCCGCCCTCCGGCGCGCCCGGCAGGACGTAGGCCACCGCCGACGCCGTGTGCTCGATGAAGGCGTTGAGGGAATCGCGGGCGGCCAGCCGCTCCTGGACCCGGGTGAACTGCGCCGGGTCGCGCATGAAGGCGCAGAACAGCAGGCCGCGGTCGCCCGGGCCGTCGTCGTAGTTGTAGCCCCGGCGCAGCATCCGGGCGCCGCCGTCCAGCCGGGGGCTGGAGAGGCGGACGTGCGCGGTGGCCGGGAGGACGTACGAGCCGTCCGGGTTCTTGGTGTAGATGTCCGGCTCGTCGTGCTCCGCCGTGCCGGTGAGCGGGGCGCCGTCCCCGGCCCGACGGCCCATCACCTGCTCGCGGCGCTCCTCGGGGAGGGCGGCGAAGGCGGCGGTGTCCATCCGGATCCGGCGGTAGACCAGCACCGTCCCGTGCTCGTACGGGCCCGGCGGGCCCCAGACCCACTGCGCGCTCTGCTCCCCGTCCGGGTTCGCCGTGCCGTCCTTGAAGCCGAACAGGTTGCGGGGCGTGGCGCCCCCGGCGGTCCGGGCCAGGAAGCCGGACTGCGTCCACCGGACCGCCGCGCCCGCCGCCCGGGCCGCCGCGTCCACCTGTTCGGCGACCACGGACAGCGGCCAGCGGTCCGCCGCGCACAGCTGGATCACCAGGTCGCCGCCGCCGCGCGCCGGGTCGAGCCGGTCCCTGGCGAAGTCGGGCAGCCCGGCCAGCAGGGCCGGCGGGACGTTCAGCCCCAGTCGGGCGGCGAGGCCGGGCCCGACGCCCACCAGGCTGCTGAGCCGGGCCGGTTGGCCGTCCCGCAGCCGCGCGTCCGCCGGGTCGGCGCCGGCCGCACCGGCCAGCACCCGGGTCAACTCGCCGAGCAGGCCGCGCAGGGCGGCCCGGCCGTCCGAGGCCGCGGCGGGCGCCAGGTCCAGGGCCAGCAGCTGGGTGGCGGGCTGCTGCGCGACCGTCACCCCGGCCTGCCGTTCGCCGTGGAAGGGCACGGACGGCGGTTCCGGCGCCGCCGCCCGGCCGTGGCGCTGCCCGGCGTCGGGGCCGCCCACGGCCAGGGCCGTGACCCCGGCGCCGAGCCCGGCGGCGACCACCGCCCCGCCCGTGATCAGAGCCCTGCGGGCCACCCCGCCGCCCCGGGCGGTCGGTGGCCGGTCCTGCGCCTTTCCGGTTTCGGCATGCATGGGCGACATTGGAGACGATAGAACACGCCGTATGCAACTTTTGACCACACGTCACGTGCGCTCCGGCGCGACGCCCTCGCCGGGGAGCCGCATCGCCAGGCGTCTGCCCGCCCTGCTCGCCGCCGCGGCCCTGGCCCTCTCCGGCTGCTCCTCGGGCGGCTCGTCCTCCTCCGACGCCAAGCACCCGGAGGGCACGGTCGTCCGGGTCCCGCAGCACTTCCCGACCATCCAGCAGGCCGTGGACGTGGCCCGCGAGGGGGACACCGTACTGGTCGACCCGGGCACCTACCGGGAGAGCGTGCGCCTCACCAGGCCGAACATCGTGCTGCGCGGCACCGACCGCAACACCGTGGTCCTGGACGGCGGGCTGAAGCTGGTCAACGGCATCACGGCCTCCGGCCCCGGGTCGGTGGTGGAGAACCTCACCGTCCACGGCTACCTGGCCAACGGCGTGCTGTTCACCGGCGTCACCGACGAGAAGCTCCAGCAGCACGGCGCCGGCGGTTCGGCCTACAACCCGCTGGACACCGTCCGCTTCCCGGTCCTCCAGGGCTTCCGCGCCAGCAGCGTCACCGCGTACAACAACGGCCTGTACGGCATCTACGCCTTCGACGCCCGCGGCGGCGTCATCGAGGACTCGTACGCCTCCGGGGGCGCCGACTCCGGCATCTACGTCGGCCAGTGCAAGCCCTGCGACACCCTGGTGCGGGGCAACACCGTCGAACGCAACGCCGTCGGCATCGAGATCACCAACGCCTCGGACGGGCTCACCGTGGTCGGCAACCGGGTCCACGGCAACCGGGTCGGGGTCACCGTCAACTCCAACGACCTCGAAGCCCTCGCCCCGCAGCACGGCGCGGTGATCGTGGGCAACGCCGTCACCGACAACAACGCCGGCGACACCCCCCAGCAGGCCGACGGCGCCTACGGCATCGGGATCGGGATCGGCGGCGGCACGGCCAACCAGGTGCAGCGCAACCTGGTCCAGGGCAACCGGGCGGCCGGCGTCATCGTCACCGACCCGCCCGGGCACCCGGCGAGCGGCAACCGGATCGAGGGCAACCGGGCGACCGGCAACGGCACCGACCTCGTACTGGCCTCCGCCGACCCGGGCAACTGCTTCACCGGCAACCAGCCGGCCGTCCAGAGCCCGGACGGCCTGGAGACGCTGGCGGCGTGCGCCGCCCAGGGCCGCACCGCCCCGCCCTTCGGCCGCAGCAGCCCGGTCCAGGCTCCGCCCGGGATCCCGTTCAGCCAGGTTCCCGCCCCGCCCGCGCAGCCCTCGCTGCCGGACCCGAGCGTGCCCGGCCGCCCGGCCACGGACCTCCCGGGCCCGGTCGACCCCGGGGCCTACCCGCTGCCCGAGTCCGCGGACGCCGTGCCGAAGCACTGACCCCCGACCCCGATCCGCGCCGATCCGCGCCGACCTGTGCCGACCGGCGCCGCCTGCGGGGGCGGCGGCGCCGGGGAGCCGAGGAGGTCAACGCGACGGACTGGAAGGACCGGTGGGATCGTCGGACGTCCGGGCGATCGGCCGTCCGGCACCGAGAGGAGGCCGCACCCGATGCCCGACGGCTGGACCACCGACCTCGTCCTGGGCTGCACCGTCCTGCTGGGCGCCTCCGTCCAACGGCTCGCCGGCATCGGCTTCGCCCTGGTCGCGGCACCCGTCCTGGTGCTGCTGCTCGGCCCGGGCGACGGCGTCACGCTGTCCAACCTCGCCGCCGGCGTGATCAGCGCCGTAGGTCTGCTGGGCAGTTGGCGGCAGGTCCGGATGACGGCGATGCTGCCGCTGATCCTCGCCGCCGGCTGCACGGTGCCGGCCGGGGCCTGGGTCGCGGCGACGGTTCCGACACCCGGGCTGCTCGTCGGGATCGGCGCGCTGGTCAGCCTGGCAGCCCTCCTGGTGCTGCGCGGGGTGCGGGCGGCCGCACTGCGCGGGGCGGGCGGAGCCCTGGTCGCGGGTGCCACCAGCGGTTTCATGAACGCGGCCGCCGGGGTGGGCGGCCCGGCCGTCTCCCTGTACGCCGTCAACACCGGCTGGACGGCCCGGGAGTTCCTGCCCAACGCGCAGTTCTACGGCGTGGTGGTGAACGCCTTCTCGCTGGCCGGCAAGGGGCTGCCGACGCTGTCCGGGACGGCGTGGTGGCTGGTGGCCGCGGCACTGGTGGGCGGCGCGGCGGTCGGCCGGCTGCTCGCCGACCGGGTGCCGGAGCGCCGTGCCCGGTCGGTGGTGCTGGGCCTGGCCCTGGCGGGCGGGCTGACCACCCTCGCCAAGGGCGCCGTCGGGCTCGGCTGAGCGCTCCCGGTACGGCGGGGTGGCGGGGCGCGTCCGGGCGCCCCGCCGCCCGGACACCCCACCGGGCCGGCCGGGCCGACCGAGGCCGACCGGACACTCCGGACACCTCCGGACGAGCCCGACACCCTTGCCGACACGGACAGTTCGGGGCACCGCGGGCAGTTCGGAATCCGCCCGAGCGTTCCTCCGCGGACATGACATACTGCGTCGGTGACCTCAGCTGACCTGGCCGCGAAGCCGTCCAAAAGCCGTCCCCAACTGGGACGGAAGTTCAATCTGCTGTGGTCCGCGTCGGCGATCTCCTCGGTCGGCGACGGCATGCGGGACTCCGCCCTGCCGCTGCTGGCGGTGGCCGTCTCCGACTCGCCCAGCGCGGTCTCCGTGGTCTCCGTCGCCGCCTCGCTGCCCTTCCTGCTGATGTCCCTGTACGGCGGGGTGCTGGCCGACCGGGCCGACCGGCGGCGACTGATGTGGACGATCGACGGCGGCCGCGCCGTCGTCGTCCTGGCCTTCGCCTGCTGGGTCTTCCTCGCCGACCCGCCGCTGGTCGCGCTCGCCGCGCTGGCCTTCGTGCTCGGCTGCGGCGAGACGGTGTTCTCCAACGCCGCCACCTCGGCCGTCCCCGAACTGGTCCGCCCCGACCAGCTCGACGCCGCCAACGGCCGGATGCAGGCCAACATGCTGGTCGGCGGGAACCTGGTCGGCCCGCTGCTCGGCTCGGCGCTCTTCGCCGTGGCCGTCGCCTCCCCCTTCGCGGTGGACGGCGTGTCCTTCGCGCTCGCCGCCGTCCTGGTCGCCGCCACCGGCCGCTCCACCGCCCCGCGCACCCGGGCCGACCGCCGCCCGGTGCTCACCGAGATCCGCGAGGGCGTCGACTGGCTGCTCCGCCACCGCGACGTGCGGATGCTCGCCGTGCTCTCCACCCTGGGCGCGCTGGCCTGCTTCATGGGCACCACCATGATGGTCCTGATGGTCACCCGGGTCATCCACGCCCCCGCCGCCTCCTACGGCATCGTGCTCGCCGTCGGCGCCGTCGGCGGCACCGCCGCCAGCACCCTGGCCGGCCGGCTCAGCCGACTGCTCTGCCGGGGCCCCCGGATCGCCCTCTCCTTCCTGCTGATGGGCGTCTCGCTGATCCTCATGGGCCTGAGCACCTCGGTGGCCGAGGTGGCCGCGCTGTACGGCGTGGTCGGCTTCGGCATCGTCACCTGGAACATCCAGGCGGTGTCGCTGCGCCAGCAGGCCGTGCCGAAGGAGCTGCTCGGCCGGGTCAACAGCTGCTACATGCTGCTGACCCGACTCGGCATCATGGCCGGCGCCGCCCTCAGCGGCTGGATCGCCTCCGTCGCCGGCATCCGCACCCCGCTGCTCCTCGGCGGAGGCCTGCTGCTCGCCCTGCTGGTCGCGGTGCTGCTCCTGCTCCCCCGGATGACCGCGCTGGAGTCCGCCCCGGACGCCGCCGCCTCGGACGCCGCCGCCCCGGACGCGGAGTAAGGTCCCCCGCCCGGGCGGTTTCCCCGCTCCCGCTCAACGCCCCCGGCCTGCCGGTGGGGTGACCGCGAGGCGGGCCGGGAAGACTGGTCGGCGAGCACTGCCGCACGCCCCGAGGAGAGCCGTGAACACCGACCGCCCCGCCACCGCAGACCGCGTGACCACGACCGACGCCGACCTGCCGCCCACCGGACTCCCCCTGGGCCTCGGCCCGTTGGTGCGGATCGGGGGCGACTGGTTCATCGGCGACCACGAGAGCAAGGCGTACCTGGCCGTCCTCCCCGAGGGGTTCGAGCACCGCGTCGCCGGGCAGGAGCCGTTCCCGGTGCCGTGGCACCGCCTGATGAGCCTGGAACTCGGCGTCACCAGCGGCCGGTTCCTCAGCACACCCATCGGCGGGCTCCTCGCCGGCCACTACTACCAGCCCGCGATCGGCACCCACGGCTCCTGCCTGCGCGCCATGGTCCGGCACCCCTACGACCTGTGGAGCCCCCGGTTCGTCCACCACGACCGGTGGTACCCGGCGCCCGAGATCACGCTGCTGCACCAGCTCCTGGGGAGCATCGTCAGCCTCGGCCAGGTCGAACGCCTCGGCGACGACGCCTGGCTGGCCTCGGTCGTCGAGCGGCTGCGGGAGGACCGCTTCCTGCGGCGGTGGCGGACCAGCAAGGCCGTCGCGGACGGTGTGCGGGGGGTCATCACCGGCGGCGCGTGACCCGCCCGGGCCACGCGGCCGCACGGGACGGCGGCCCGGGCTCAGACCTCCGTACGGGCGGTGCTCCCGGCCCCGGCAGCCGACCCGGCTCCGGTGACCAGCTCAGCTCCGGTGACGGCCCCGGCTCCCGCGGTGGCGCCGGTCGCCGTGGCGGACCCGGCGCGGGCCACCGCGAGGGCCGCCAGCGCCGGGGCGGCGGCGAGGGCGAGGCAGAGGGAGAGCGGCAGCCGGTCGGCGAGCAGGCCGGCCAGCGCGGTGCCGGCCGAACCGCCCCCGTTGAAGGCCGCGTTGACCCACGCGCCGGCCCGGGTGCGCCGGTCGGGGCCGGCGAGCTCGTCGGTGAACAGGTAGGCGGTGGTGAGGGTCGGGGCCACCGTCAGCCCGGCCAGGGCGGCCGCGGCCGCCAGGAGCGGGAGGGTCGGGGCGAGGGCGGTCAGGGCCAGCGCCCCGCCGAGGGCCCCGGTGAGCACGGCGAGCCGGACCCGGGCCGGGGCCCGCCAGTCGAGGGCTCCGAGGACGAGACCGCCGGTCGCGCTCCCGGCCGCGAGCGCCGCCTCCACCCAGGCGACCCCGGCCGCCTGCCCGTGCCGCTGGGCGAACACCACCGCCAGCAGGCCGAACGCACCGAGTCCGGCGCCCGCCCCGGCGGCGGCCGCGAGTGGCTGACGGGTCCGGGCGAGCAGCCGCCAGGGGCGCGAACGGTCCTGCGCCGCCGCGGAGTCCGGCCGGGCCGGGGCCGGCTCGCCGCGCACCGCGGCGGCCAGGGCGAGGCTGCCGGTGAGGACGAGGGCGGCGCCCAGCACCAGCCCGAGCGCCGGCCGGCCGGTCCCCGCCGCGATCAGGCCGGCCAGCAACGGGCCGGTGACGTACAGGAGTTCCTCGGCGACGGTGTCCAGACTGTAGGCCCGCCGGCGCGGTTCGGGGTCGGGCAGCAGGGCGCTCCACCGCGCCCGGGTGACCGGACCGAGGGGTGGTGCGAGCACACCGGCCGCCACGGCGAGGGGCGGGAGAGGAACACGGGGTGATGCTAGCGGGCGCCCTGCCGGTCACTCCCGGGTGCGGGACAGGGGCGTGCGTCCGCACCACGAACTCCTCATGGACAGATCAAGAAATCCCCTGTAGCGTCATTGCTGACGGATCGACAGATCGGGACCCGCCGTGACGGTGCGTACCGGCCGACCCGTCCAGGTGGTGCGGCAAGGCCGCGCCCCCCGCCTCCGAGAGGGGCGCCGGATCGCTCCCCCCGCCGGTCCGGCACCCCTCCTCGGGTGCCACGCCCCGGTCGGCACGGGACACCCCGGGGCGGACTCACAGCGCCAGGTCGACGGCCAGGCAGTTGTAGAACCTCCAGGCGCCCTCGGGGTCGTACGCCGCGTTCGCGGCACTGCCCGGGCCGCTCGCCGCCCCTTCGGTCATGGACTCGAAGCGGATGCGCTCGGGCAGGACGCCGAAGCGCGCCCGCCGCGCCTCGGCGGCGGGATCGCCCGCGGACTGCTCGCTCATGGCCACTCCCCTGATCGGCGTTCACGGACGGCGCCCACGCGGCGCCGGGGACCGATCTCAGGGTGCAGCTCGGTTCATCACCCGTCAAGGAGGTGACGAAACCCGGCGCCCGACCCACGCGCCCGGTCCCGACTCGCACGCGTTTGGCCGATTCCGCCCTCCCTCACCCATTGTTGAAGATGCAAGGATCCACTCCCGACCCGGACTCGGCCCGCGAGCCACGGGCCGGATCCCCAGCAGTTCCCCCGCACACCGGAAGGTGGGTTGCCATGTTCACGCCCAAGGCCGGACTCCGCGGCGCAGCCGTGACCGCCGCCATGACCGCGGCCCTGATCACCCTCGGCGCCGGGGCGGCCGATGCCGCCGGCTGGCCGCCCCTGGAGCCGGGTGCACGCCTCTACCCGGCCGTCGACGGACGGGGCCCGGCGACCGTCGTCGACCTCGCCGACCTCGGCACCTGCCACACACTGTCGACACCGGCCCGCTCCGTACAGGTCGCCAACGGCGCCGCCTCCGTGGTGCTGTACCCCGGCGCCGGCTGCACCGGCGACCACCCCTGGGCCAGCGGCTCACTCGCCCAGTCCAACCTCCCGCTGCCGGCCCTGAGTTACCGCGTGGTCCCGGCGTAGCGACACCCCGGTGCGACACCCCTCGGGGTGTCGCACCCTCGCGGACAACGGGTGCCGTCCGGCTTCCCGACGGCCGCAGGGGCCGGGGGCGGCCCAGGCCCAGAGGAAAGAGGCTGCGACGCAGGGCAGTTGCCGACGCGCCCGCCGGGAGGCGGCACACATATCCGGGTGCCGGCCCCGGTGGCTCCTGCTACAGTGGCCGCGACCTGTAGTCGTGTGATCGAGGAGTGGCAGACGTGGCGGGTGACGACGACATCTCCGGGTGAGATCCGGATCTGACGGCCACCGGCCGGTGCTTCAGCAGCGCCGCCGCCGGAGTGGTCCGTTTCGTCGTACCCACTTTCCGCACGTCTGCCCAGGGCAGAGGTCCACCTTCCTGCCCTCATCCCCTTCGAGGTCACCCCCATGTCCGACGCCTCCGTCGTCTGCTCCAACCTCTCCTTCGCCTGGCCCGACGACACCCCGGTCTTCCACGACCTGTCCTTCACCGTGCCCGCCGGACGCACCGGCCTGGTCGCCCCCAACGGCGCCGGCAAGAGCACCCTGCTCAAGCTGATCGCCGGTGAACTCAAGCCCGCCACCGGCTCGGTGACGGTCACCGGCAGGCTCGGCCACCTGCGTCAGAGCCTGCCCCTGACCTCCGACCTCACCGTCGCCGAGGTGCTCGACGTCGCCGACGTCATCCGGGCCATCGACGCCGTGGAGTCCGGGGACGTCGACGAGCGGCACTTCACCACCATCGGCGACGACTGGGACATCGAGGAGCGCACCCGCGCCCAGCTCGACCGCCTCGGCCTGACCGACCTCACCCTGGACCGCGGCCTGGCCACGCTCAGCGGCGGCCAGATCGTCTCCCTCGGCCTCGCCGCCCAACTGCTCAAGCGCCCCGACGTCCTGCTGCTCGACGAACCGACCAACAACCTCGACACCCCGGCCCGACACAAGCTCTACGACGTGCTGGCGGACTTCAACGGCTGCCTGCTGCTGGTCAGCCACGACCGCGCGCTGCTCGACCGGATGCAGCACATCGCCGAACTCGGAAACGGCGAACTGCGCTTCTACGGCGGAAACTTCACCGCCTACGAGGAGGCCGTCCAGGCCGAGCAGGAGGTCGCCGAGAAGAACGTCCGCAACGCCGAGCAGGAGCTGAAGCGGGAGAAGCGGGAGATGCAGCAGGCCCGCGAACGCGCCGAGCGCCGCCAGAGCAACGCCGCCCGCAACCTCAAGAGCGCCGGGCTGCCCCGGATCTTCGCCGGGAACATGAAGCGCGGTGCCCAGGAGTCCGCCGGCCGGGCCGGTCAGATGCACGCGACCCGGGTCAGCGAGGCCAAGGCCCGGCTCGACGAGGCCGGACGCGCCCTGCGCGAGGAGCAGCGGCTCTCCCTGGACCTGCCCGACACCCAGGTCCCCGCCGGGCGCAACCTCTTCCTCGGCGAGGGCCTCCAGGTCCGCCACGGCGACCGGCCGGTGTTCGCCGAGGGCGGGGTCGACCTGAGCGTCCGCGGCCCCGAGCGGATCGCCCTGACCGGGCCCAACGGCGCCGGGAAGAGCACCCTGCTCAAGCTGGTCACCGGCGAACTCGCTCCGGACAGCGGGGAGATCAAGCGCAACGACGGGCGGATCGCCTACCTGTCGCAGCGCCTGGACCTGCTGGACCTCGACCGCACCGTGGCCGAGAACTTCGCCGCGTTCGCCCCCGAGCGGCCCGAGACGGAGCGGATGAACCTGCTCGCCCGCTTCCTGTTCCGCGGCGCCAGGGCCCACCTGCCGGTCGGGGTGCTCTCCGGCGGCGAACGGCTGCGCGCCACCCTGGCCTGCGTGCTGTGCGCGGAGCCCGCCCCGCACCTGCTGCTGCTGGACGAACCGACCAACAACCTCGACCTGGTCAGCGCGGGCCAGCTGGAGAGCGCCCTGAACTCCTACCAGGGCGCCTTCCTGGTGGTCAGTCACGACGAGCGCTTCCTCGCCGAGATCGGGGTGAACCGCTGGCTCCGGCTGGCCGACGGCACGCTGAAGGAGACGGGAGCGCCCGCGGTGTGAGCCGCCGCCGCGCGCAAGCGGCCCGCGCCCGGCGGGCCGCCCCCCTCTCCCACCCCGGAAGGTCCTCCACCGTGCTCCAGCACGCCCTGCTCGCCCATGACGTCGTCCGCAACCTCGGCGGCCGGCGCGTCCTCGACGGTGTCCACCTGACCGCCGCCCCCGGCCACCGGATCGGCCTGATCGGGGAGAACGGCGCCGGCAAGTCCACCCTGCTGCGGGTGCTCGCCGGCGTCGACGAACCCGACACCGGAAGCGTCTCGCGCCCCGCCGACCTCGGCTTCCTGCACCAGGAGATGCCCTTCGAGGCGGGCGCGACCGTCGCCTCCGTCCTGGACGACGCGCTGCGCGAGGCCCGCGCGGACCTCGCCGAGCTGGACCGGCTCGGCGCGGAGCTCGCCCGCGTCCCGGAGTCCGCCCCCGGGCACCCGGAACTGCTGGAGGCCTACGGCAGGCGGCTGGAGCAGGCCCAGGACCGGGAGTCCTGGGACGCCGACCGCCGCGCCGCCCTGGTCCTGGACGGGCTGGGCCTCGGCGCGCTCGGGCACGACCGCGCGCTCGGCTCGCTGTCCGGCGGGCAGCGCGGCCGGCTGGCCCTGGCCGCCCTGCTCGTCCGGCGGCCGTCCGCGCTGCTGCTCGACGAGCCGACCAACCACCTCGACGACGAGGCCGCCGCCTTCCTGGAGGAACGGATCCGCGAACTGCCCGGCACCGTGGTCGTCGCCGCCCACGACCGGGCGTTCCTCGACGCCGTCTGCACCCATCTGGTCGACCTCGACCCGGCGGTGGACGGGCCGGTCCGCTACGGCGGCGGCTACAGCGCCTACCTCGGCGAGCAGCGCGCCGAGCGGGAACGCTGGGAGCGGCGGTACGCCGAGGAGCAGCAGGAGCTGGCGCGGCTGCGCCACTCGGCCGGGGTGACGGCACACCTGGTCGCACCGGACCGGGGGCCGCGCGACAACGAGAAGATGGGCTACGGCCACCGGGCGGGGCGGGTGCAGAGCCAGGTCTCCCGGAGGGTGC
The DNA here is from genome assembly GCF_053594915.1 of Kitasatospora sp. NPDC002543. Taxonomy (NCBI): domain Bacteria; kingdom Bacillati; phylum Actinomycetota; class Actinomycetes; order Kitasatosporales; family Streptomycetaceae; genus Kitasatospora; species Kitasatospora sp. NPDC002543. Next base: position 19,902 of record NZ_JBSFWR010000052.1, read on the forward strand.
GCGACGCGGCCCGGCGGCTGGCGGAGCTGGAGCGCGCGCAGGTGCCCGAACCGCCGCGGCCGCTGCGGTTCGCCGTCACCGCCCTGGCCGCGGACGGGGTGCCGGCCGCGGGGAGCGTCGGCCCGGCGGCGGAGTCCGGCGCTCCGGCCGAGGAACGCGGTGCTCCGGCCGAGGAGTGCGGCGCGGACCAGCGGCCGCTGGTGTCGCTCCGGGACGTCCGGGTGCCCGGCCGGCTCGCGCCGACCGGCCTGGAGGTGGCGGCGGCCGACCGGCTGCTGGTGACCGGCGGCAACGGAACGGGCAAGTCCACGCTGCTCGCGGTGCTCGCCGGGCGGCTCGCCGCCGAGGGCACGGTGCGCCGGCGCCCCGGACTGACGGTGGGGCTGCTCACCCAGGACACCGTGTTCGACCGGCCCGACCGCACCGTCCGCGACACCTACCGGCTGGCCCTGGGCGCGGCCCGGGCCGAGGAGGTGCCGCTCGGGTCGCTCGGCCTGCTGCACCCGGCGGACCTGGAGCGGCCGGTCGGCCGGCTGTCCGTCGGGCAGCGCCGGCGGCTCGCCCTCGCGCTGCTGGTGGCCGACCCGCCCCGGCTGCTGCTGCTCGACGAACCCACCAACCACCTCTCCCCCCGGCTGTGCGACGAACTGGAGGAGGCCCTCGGCACCGGTCCCGGCGCGATCGTCCTCGCGAGTCACGACCGCTGGCTGCGCCGGCGCTGGCAGGGCCGGGAGCTGCGGCTCGAGCCGGTCGGGACCACGCGTCATTGCCCCTCCGCACAGTCACCTGCCAGCATGGTGATGTGAACCTCGACCATGTCTTCGTCTGCGGGCACCCCGCCCTGGACTTCGCGGCTACGCTCCGTGCGCGGCGCACGGTCCGGTTCGAGATGTTCGTGACGCCCGAGCGGTTGAACGCCTGGTACCTGGACAGCGGCCTGGTGGACACGATCACGCCCGGTGGCGAGCGCGACGTCCGCGAGGCGACGACCGCCCGCGAGGCGATCTACCGGCTCGTCACCGACCGCCGGCTCGGCGAGGCGTTCGACCGCGAGGCGCTCGCCGTGCTCAACGCCGCCGCGCGCAAGCCGCCCGTGACCCCGCAGCTCACCACGGCCGGGCGGCACAACGAGGCGACGCCCGGGCAGGCACTGGCGACCGTCGCGCGCCTGGCGGTCGAGCTCCTCAGCGGACCGGACGTCCCGCTGCTGAAGGAGTGCGGCAACCCGGAGTGCACCCGGATCTACGTCGACCGCTCCCGGGGCATGCGCCGCCAGTGGTGCGGCATGGAGTCCTGCGGCAACAAGATCAAGGCCGCCGCCTACCGCGCACGGAAGAAGTCGCCGTCCGCCGCGAGCGCGCCCACTGACCCGTCGGCCTGACGACCCGGCGGCCCTGTGGCCCGGACGACAAACGCGCGGACGGCGCCGGCCCGTACGACCCGTGCGCACACGACGGAGGCCGGCGCGAAGGGGACTTCGCCCCGGCCCCTGCTCGGTGGCCTGCTCGCGGAACTGCTGGGCCGGCACGACGCACCGTGCCCGGCGAAGGAACTGCGGGACGAGCTCCTGGCCGAGCACCCGAAGCGCAACCCGACGCCCCCGGTGGTGCGGAACACCCTGGAGTCGCTCGTCGCCAAGGGCCGCGTCCGGCGCCACAAGGAGCAGCGCTCCGCCATGTACACCCCGGTGCGGCCGGGCCCGACCGCACCGGGTGGCGACGGCTGACCTCCGGGAAACCGGCACGGGACCCGCAGCCAGAGGGGCGGGGCGGCTCAGCCGCCGTCGAGGGCGTGGGCGAGCGCGGCCCGGGTGGTGATCCCCAGCTTGGGGAAGATCTTATAGAGATGGGCCCCGACGGTGCGGGGCGACAGCCGGAGCTGGCGGCCGATCTCCTTGTTGGTCAGACCGGTCGCGGCCAGCCGGGCGACCCGCAGCTCCTGGCCGGTCAGCCCGGCCGCCCCCGTGGCCGGCCCGTGCTGCGGCAGGGCCTCGGAGTCGCCCGCGGCCCGCAGCTCCTCCTCGCACTGCGCCGCCCAGGGGGTGGCCCGCAGGCGGCGGAACACCTGGTGGGCGGCGCGCAGCGCCTCCCCGGCCCCGGGCCGGTGGTGGCGGCGCAGCCACGCGCCGTGCGCGAGCCGCAGGCGCGCGAGGTCGAACACCCACTGCTCGGCGCCCGGCACGGCGTACGCCGCGGCATAGGCGGCGTCGGCGTCCATGTCGTCGGCGGCCAGGGCGGTGGCGGCCGCGTACAGGAAGGCGTGGCGCCCGGAGACCTCCGCCGAGCGCGCACCGGCTCCGGCCGCGAGGTGGGCCCGGGCCTCCTCGAGCCGCCCGGTGTGCACGGCGGCCGTCACCAGGTCGAGGACCAGCGTGTGGCGCCAGGGCCGGCCGCCGGGCAGCCGCCCCGGTTGGGTGAGCTCGCCGAAGTGGCCGTACGCCTCCTCGTAGCGCCGGTGGGCGAGCGCGACCAGTCCGCGCAGATGGGCCAGACGGTCCAGGACGTACCGCATCCGGGCGCGGGTGGCGACCGGTCCGATGGCCCGTTCGATCTCCCGCAGCCCTGCCTCGTCGCCCCGGCCGGCCAGGAAGTGCGCGTAGTACTGGCGGAACATCAGGCCGTTGGTGTGGTAGCCGAGCTCGTCCGCCATCTCGGCCTCGCGCAGGCAGACGGCCGCCCGGTCCCAGTGCCCGAGCAGGTAGTCCTGATGGGCCCTGGCCTTGGCCACCGAGCCCTGGCTGGCGTAGCCGTGCAGCCCGGAGAAGCGCTGCCACAGCTCGCCGTCGGGGCAGTCGAGCGCGGAGGCGGTCCACAGCAGCAGCCAGGCCGCGCCGGCCTCCTGCTCCTCGGTCATCCGCCCGGCGATCGAGAGGAGGGCGGCCGCCGCGTCCGGCCCGGGGTCGGTCCAGGCCCGCAGGCACAGCCGGCCCACCTCGGAGACGTCGTCCCGGTGCCGTTCCAGGGCGCGCCAGGCCCACGGGTCGTCCGTGTAGGTGGCCGCCAGGAGGAGCTTGAACCAGGCCTGTTCGACCAGCCCGCCGAAGGACTCGGCGCCGGGGGCGGTCAGCGCGTCGAGGGCCGCGGGCAGCAGCGCGGCGGAGGACTCGAAGTCGACGTGATGGCTCTGGTCCGCGTAGACCACCGCGTACGAGAACAGCGGGGCGATGTCCGGCGGGACGGCACCGCTCCCGATCTCCCCCACCAGGGCGGCGGTGTGCCGCAGTTGCCCGCCGCGCGCCGACATCACCGCGGCCCGGGTGAGCCTGCGGACGCGGTCGGCGGAACCGGGGCTGAGGGCGGCGGCACGTTCGAGCAGGAGCGCGCCCTCCGCCTCGCCGCCCCGCCGGGCGAGGTCCTGACCTGCCTCCTGGAGGCGGTGCGCGAGGTCCTCGTCGGGCAGCAGGGCGGCAGCCGCCTCGTGCGCCAGCCGGCGGGGGTCGTCCGGCGCGAGGGCACCGGACAGCGCGCGGTGCGCCTCCCGGCGCGCGGTGTCCGAGGCGGCGGCGACGACGGCGGTACGGACCAGCGGGTGCCGGAAGACGAGCTGCCCGTCCGGATCGAGCCGGGCCAGTCCGTCCGCCTCGATCCGCTCCAGGATCTGCCGGGCGTTCTCGTCCGCCAGGGCGCGGAGCCACTCGGCGCTGCCGGAGTCCGGGCCGGTGGCCAGGGCGCCGAGCAGCAGCAGGCGGCCGACCTCCGGCGTCACCGCGCCCAGCCGCTCGGCGAACATCCGCTCCAGCTTCCGCCCCAGCGGCAGCCGCTCGGGCAGCGGAGCGGCGCCGCGCTGCTGGGCCGCCCCCAGTTGGCGCGGCAGTTCCACCAGGGCCAGCGGGTTCCCGGCCGCCTCGGCCAGCACGCGTTCCCTGGCGGGCGCCGCGAGTTCGGGGTGGCAGGCGCCCAGCAGCAGGACCGCGTCCGCCGGGGGCAGGGCCGGGACGTCGACGGCCTCGGCCGACCACGTCTGGGCGGCCGCTCCGTCCGGGCGGGCGGCTCCGACGATCACCACCGGCAGTTCGGCGCACCGCCGGTGCAGGAAGGCGAAGACGGTCGCGCTCGACGAGTCGATCCAGTGCAGGTCGTCCAGGACCAGCAGCACGGGCGCGGTCCGCACCGCCCGCTGCAGCAGGGCCAGCACGGCGGCACCCACGGCGAAGCCGCTCGGGGTCCCGAAGCGGACGCCGAACGCGCTCTCCAGGGCCTCCCGCTGGTGCGCGGACAGCGCGTCGGAGTGCTGGAGCAGCGACCGGAAAGCCTGGTGGAGGGCGCCGAACGCGAGGTCCGTCTCCGCCTCCGTGCCGACCGCGCGCAGGACGGTGAACCCGCGCTCGCGCGCCGCCCGCTCCACCCAGCCCATCAGCGTGCTCTTGCCGACACCGGCCTCACCCCGCAGCACGACGGTGGAGCCGCTCGCACCGTCCACGGCCTGCACCAGCGCCGCGGTCAGCAGTTCCGTCTGCGGCTGCCGCCCGACCAGGGCCGGAAACCGGCTGTCCTCCGCCACTGGTGCCTCTCCCTCGACCCGGCCGATCCGCTCACCGGGTACCCAAGGTTACCGCTCCCCGGAACCGTCCTTCCCGAGGTCACGGGCCCGGCGGGCGGTCACGGGCCCCTCCGGGGCGCGTCCTGCGGATCCCCGCCCGAGCACGCGGCGCCGAGTTGCTGACCACGCGCGCCTCCGAGCCTCCACCGTAGGGGATCTGCCGTGCGGTCACTCCCGGTAGAGCAGGACGGTGAGCCCCGCCAGGGCGGCGCTGGCGACCAGGGCCCAGGCGATCTGCCCGTGCAGGACGAGGACGGCGCCGGGGGCGGCCCCGGCGAGCATGGTGACGACGGACAGGATCTTGCGCCGCTGGCGGGGCGCGGTGCCGCCGGCCAGGCGGGAGTCGGCGGCCAGGCCGGTCAGGGTGAGGGTGAGCACGGTGGTGGTGAGGTCCGGCACGCCGAGGCCGCGCACCGTGCCGTTGCGGATGCCCATCGCCAGGGCGAGCAGGGCGATCACCGGGTACTGCGCGGGCCCGCCGACGCTCCGGAGGAAGGCGATGGCCGCGGCCACCCCGTACAGCCCGACCTCCAGGACGAAGGCCGTGCGCAGCCGGGCGGCGCGGTGGCTGCCGGCGCGCCGGGCGGCGAGACGGCCGGCCACGCCCGCGCCGAGCAGGAAGGCGGCGAGGGAGGTCAGCGAGCCGGCCACGGAGAAGCCGGGTGCCCCCGCGAGGGCGAAGGCGATCACGACGACGTTGCCGGTCATGTTCGCGGTGAAGACGTGGCCGAGGCCGAGGTAGCTGATCGCGTCGATCAGGCCGCTGACCAGGGTGAGGGCGAACAGGGCCAGGGCCAGCGGGTGGCGGTCGTGGATCTGCGGTGCCGGCTGCTGCGGCGGCGGGGGTGTGGTCACGACGGCTCCTCGTGCGGGGAAGGGGGATGCGGGCGGGGCACCGCCCGGGCCGGGCGGTGCCCCGTGACGGAACCGGCCGGCGGGTCAGAGGAAGCAGGGGTCCGTCGGCAGCTGGGGCTGTCCGGGCAGGGCGAGGCCGCGGGCCACCCGCCAGGTGTGCTGCTCGCCGGAGGCCGCCACGGCCTCCAGGACGCCCTCGGCCTGCTGGACGCCGGCGGCCGGGCCGGGCGCGGGGGTGGCCCGGTAGCCGCCGAAGCGGGTGACCGGGCTCCAGGACGGCGACACCTCGGGCAGTTCGGGCGCCAGGCCCTCGTGCTCCTGGGTGGCGTGGACGATGCGCCCGCCGACGACGGTCAGGACGGACTCGATGTGCGGGATGTCCGCCTCGGCCACCGCGAAGTAGTCGGCGCTGAGCAGCGCGAGGTCGGCGTAGCTGCCGACGGTCAGGCGGCCCTTGACGTCCTCCTCGCCGGTGAGCCGGGCGCCGCCGAGGGTGTAGAGCTCCAGGGCCTGCTCGCGGCTGAGCCGGTTGTGCTCGGCGGCCAGGCGCCGCCCGGAGACGGCCCGGCCGGAGACCAGCCAGTGCAGGGCGACCCACGGGTTGTAGGAGGAGACCCGGGTGGCGTCGGTGCCGGCCGCGACGGTCAGGCCGCGGTCCAGCATCGCGCGCAGCGGCGGTGCCTCGGCGGCGGCGGGGGCGCCGTAGCGGTTGACGAAGGCCTCGCCCTGGAAGGAGAGGCGGTTCTGCACGGAGACGGCACCGCCGAGGGCGGCTATCCGGTCGAGGCTGTCCTTGCTGACCGTCTCGGCGTGGTCGAAGAGCCAGCGGTTGCCCTGGGGGAAGAGGCCCTCGGCGGCCAGCTTCTCGAACACGGCGAGGTCCCGGCGGATGGTCTCGTCGTAGGTGGCGTGCAGTCGGAAGCCCCAGCCGTTCTCCATCAGCAGCCGGACGGCCTTCTCGAACTCGCTCTCGTAGGCGCCCAGTTGCGGACGCGGCTCGGTGAAGTTCTCGAAGTCGGCGGCGGCCCAGGTGAGGTTCTCCCCCGCGCCGTTGAGGCGCAGCCACTCGTCGCCCTCACCGGGGCGCACGGTGTCGACCCAGCGGGTGAGGTCGTCGAGCTCCTGCCCGGCGGTCTGCGGGAAGAGGTGGTAGGCGATGCGCAGGCTCAGCTCGCCGCGGCGGGCGAGCTCCATGACGGTGCCGTAGTTCTCGGGGAAGCTCTGGAAGCCGCCGGCCGCGTCGATCGCGGAGGTGAGGCCGAAGCGGTTGAGCTCGCGCAGGAAGTGCCGGGTGGAGCCGATCCGGTCGGCCTCGTCCAGCATCGGCGCCTTGGCCAGGGTGGAGTAGAGCAGCAGGGCGCCGGGGGCGGCGATCAGCAGGCCGGTGGGCTCGCCGTCGTGGCCGCGCACGATCTGGCCGCCGGCCGGGTCGGGGGTGTCCCGGGTGAAGCCGGCGGCCCGCAGTGCGGCCTTGTTGAGCAGGGCCGACTGGTAGAGGTGCAGCACGAAGACCGGGGTGTCGGGGGCCGCGGCGTTCAGCTCGGCCAGGGTGGGCAGGCGCCGCTCGGCGAACTGGTCGGCCGACCAGCCGCCGACCACCCGCACCCACTGCCCCGGCGGGGTGCGCTCGGCCTGCACCCGCAGCATCGCCAGCGCCTCGCGCAGCGTCCGGACGCCGTCCCAGCGCAGCTCCATCACGTAGTTGAGGCCGCCGCGGATGACGTGCAGGTGGGCGTCGTTCAGGCCCGGTACGGCCCGGCGGCCGAGCGCGTCGACGACCCGGGTGCCGGGGCCGACCAGCGGGATGACGTCCGCGTCGTCGCCGACCGCCTGGATCCGGCCGTCGCGCACGGCCACCGCCGTGGCCTGCGGGCGGCGCGGGTCGTTGGTGTGGACCTTGGCGTTGCGCACGACCAGGTCGGCGGGCTGTTCGGGGGTGCCGGGACGGACCCCGGCAACGGGCATGGTGGACAAGGGGAGTCCCTTCGTTGGGTGGTGCGTGGGTCGGCGCGAGGCCACCCGTCGAACGTAGGCGGCGGGCCGCCGGCGAGGCTCTCCGCAGCGCATGGCCGGTTGCCCCGCAGCGCACTTCGGCGGCCGGCGGTCCGGGCCCGTCCCGTGGTGCGTTGTCGGAACAGTGCCGGGCGCACAGCGGGCAGAACCCTCCGCCCGGGGCGGACTAGTGTCGTCGAACGTAAGGCCCAGCCGATCCGGCCGGATGCCTGACGCAGTGTCAATTTCCTGTGTCCATACCCGCATTCAAGAGGAAGTGAAGACCCATGGTCGACTTCGCCAACGTCCACGCCGCACCGAGCCCGGACCTGCTCACCCCCGACAACGCGATGATGCTGTTCGTCGACCACCAGCCGCAGATGTTCTTCGGCACCGGCAGCGGCGACCGCACCGCCATCATCAACGCCACCGTCGGCCTGGCCAAGGCCGCCAGGATCTTCGACGTGCCGACCGTGCTGTCCACCGTCGCCGCCGAGTCCTTCTCCGGCCCGATCCTGCCCCAGCTGAAGGCCGTCTTCCCCGACCAGGAGGTCATCGACCGCACCTCGATGAACGCCTGGGAGGACTCGGCCCTCGTCGAGGCCGTCAAGGCCACCGGCCGCAAGAAGATCATCCTCTCCGGCCTGTGGACCGAGGTCTGCCTCGTCCTGCCGGCCCTGTCCGCGCTGGACCAGGGCTACGAGGTCTACGTCGTGGCCGACGCCTCCGGCGGCGTCAGCCCGCTGGCCCACGAGCACGCCCTGCAGCGGATGACCGCCGCCGGCGCCGTGCCCGTCACCTGGATCCAGGTCCTCCTGGAGCTCCAGCGCGACTGGGCCCGCACCGAGACCTACGTCCCGGTCACCGAGCTCGTCAAGGAGCACGGCGGCGCCTACGGCATGGGCCTGGTCTACGCCCAGTCCATGATCGACCCGCACGCCGCCGGCTGACCGGCCCGACGGAGTCCGACATGAACACGGGTCTACTCCTGCTGCGTCTGGTCGCCGGCCTGCTGATCGCGGGCCACGGCGTCCAGAAGGTCAGCTTCCACCTCGGTGGCGGCGGACTGGACGGCGGCAGCGCCGAGTTCCGGGGCGACGGCTTCCGCGGTGGCAAGCTCACCGCGATGGCCGCCGGCGGCACCCAGATCGGGGCCGGGCTGATGCTCGCCGCCGGCCTGCTCACCCCGCTGGCCGGCGCGGGTGTCATGGGGGTCATGACCGTCGCCATGACGGTCAAGTGGCCGCACGGGCTGTGGGTTCAGCACGACGGGTACGAGTTCCCGTTCGTTCTGATCGTCATCGGCGCGGCGCTGACCGCCACCGGCCCCGGACAGTGGTCGGTCGACGGGGCCCTCGGCCTCGCCGCGTGGCCGCTGTGGTGCCTGCCGGCGGCCGTGGTCGCCGGTGTGGGCGGCGGCCTGGCCACCCGGCTCGCCCTGCACCGCGGCTGAGGCGGCCGGCACCGGACGGGCTCGGGCCCTGGGCGGATTCCCCGCCCGAGGCCCGGGCCCGTCGGCATGTCCGACCCGGAGCAACCAGTACCGAGAACCACGAAGTACCGAGAACAGGGAGCGAGATGACGATGACGACGACGACGGAAGAGGCCCGCACGCCACGGCCCGGCCCGACGGCTGCCGGAAACGGAGCACCGATCGGCCCGGACCGCGGAGCGCCCACGGCCGCGGACCGGTCGGCCGACCCGCGCCGCGAACCGGACCTGCACGCCATGACGCGGCTCACCCTGCGGCCCATCGCCTCGCCGATGCCCCTGGGCTTCTTCACGGTGGCCATCTCCTCCACCGTGGCCAGCAGCCTCCAGCTCGGCCTGGTCGACGGGGCGTACCGGCAGGCCGTGGCGCTCACCCTCTTCTCCGCCTTCGCCCTCCAACTGCTGGTCAGCGTGCTGGCGTTCGGCGCCCGCGACGTCATCGCGGCGACGCTGATGGGCGGGTTCGCCGGCGCCTGGCTGGCCAACGGCCTCGTCACCGCGGCGGACGCCCCCGGCGGCGCGCGGGTGCTGGGCGTGATGAACCTGGTCTTCACGGTCTTCGCCGCCCTGATGGCCTCGGTGGCGAGGCCGAAGAAGGTGCTGTGGGTGCTCCTGCTGATCGCCGTGCCGCGCTACTTCGTCGCCGGCCTCTACGGCGTCTCGGGCGTGGCCTGGCTGGGGCATCTCGCCGGGGCGCTCGGCATGCTCCTCGCGGCGGTCGCGATGTACGCGGCCTACGCGCTGATGCTGGAGGAGCTCCGGGGCCGGGAGGTGCTGTGGATCGGGCGCAGCGGCCCCGTGCACGACGCGATGCACGCGGGGCTCGCCGACCAGTTGGAACGGCTGGAGCGTCAGGCCGGCGTCCGCCGGACCCTGTAGCCGGCATCCTGTCGGGCCTCCCGCCCGGCACTGCGCGTGGGTTCCGGTCCGGACTGTGGTCCGCTGCCCCGGACCCGTGTGACGCGATTCGGCTGTGCCCGTACCGAGATCCCTCGGTACGGGCACAGCCGAATCGCGTCATGTCCGTGGTGCGAGGCGTGGGTTCCGGCGGCCGCCGTCTCACCTGCCCTCGACCAGCCTCGTCAACTCCGCGTCCCAGTCCACCGGTTGGGACTCGCTGCCGCGCGGGACGCGGACCAGGCTCTGCTCGTGGAGCCAGCTGTGCACCGGCCCGACCGGAACGTCGATCGAGGCGGTACCGTCGTCCCCCCGCAGCGTGATCCGCAACTGCCGGCGGCCGTGGCAGCGGCACGGCGGCGAGATCCGCACGTCGCCCGTCCCGGCGGGCCGGTGCAGGCCCTTCCAGAGCAGGTCGCGGGAGAACTCCCAGATGCCGACCGCCGGATCGGAACCGGGGAACTCCATGACCACGGCGAACGGCTCGTCGACGCGGTACACGAAGCGCACCGGAAGGTCGATGAACTTCCCTCCCCCGAGGTCGAGTCGTGCGTTCAGCACGGGCGTGGCGGATTCCGCGCCCGCTCCGGGGCCCCGGTCGGGACGCGGAAACGGGAAGGGCCGGCGTCCGGGCACGGTACCTCCGGGGACGGTGAGCGGGAACGGTGGGCGGGAACGGTGGGCGGGAACGAGAAAGTGCCGGGCCCGCCGACGAACGGGCCCGGCACTGAACGGAGCCGGGCCTGCCGACGAACAGGCCCGGCCCGCGGTCACTCCCCGGTACCGGGGGCGACGACCAGGTGCTCGGCGAGGAACCAGACCTGGGTCTCGCCGGTGCGGATGATCTGGGAGACCAGGAGGTCCTGGGTGCCGTCGTCGCCGAGCTCCGCGGTGCGGGTGGCGGCGTCGCGGACGTCGGCCAGGACCGTCTCGTGGGCGTCGAGCAGGCGCGAGAGCATCGACTGCACGCCCTCGATGCCGTCCGGCGGGCGCGGCACGCCCGTGATCTGGGCGGCGTGGCGGGGGTCGCCCACGGCGACGCCGCCGAGGCTCTGCACGCGCTCGGCGAGCACGTCGATCAGCTCCAGCTGCTCCTGGGCGTGCTTGTCGAAGAGCAGGTGCAGCTGGTAGGCGGTCGGCCCGCGCATGCCCCAGTGGTACTTCTTGTACAGCGCGTACAGGAACTGGGTGTCCGCGAGGACCCGGTTGAGCCGCTGGCACGAGTACTGCCGGGCGTCGTGGGAGAGCGCGATCGGCAGCTGGGTGACGGTCCCGAACTCCTGGAGTTCCGGGCCGTGCTGGTGGAGGTGCGGCTGCTGGCTGGTCATGGTGCTCCTGGGCTGGGTGCTTGCGGGGGTGGTCACTTGGCGACGGACCGGACGGCGTCGCGGATCACGTCGGCGACGCACTCGGGGTGGGAGAGCATCACCAGGTGCGAGGAGTCCACCTCGACGGTGGTGGCCCCGGCGCGCCGGTAGCCGAACCGCTGGACGTCGGGGTTGAGGGTCCGGTCGGCACTGGCGACGATCCCCCAGGACGGCTTGGTCCGCCACGCCGCGGTGGGCGCGGCCTCGCCGAACGCGGCCGCGGCGAGCGGCCGCTGGGAGACGGCGAGGACCCGGGCGAGCGCCGGATCGACGTCGGCCGCGAAGATCGCCGGCAGGCGGTCGACCTCCACCGAGACGTCGGTGCCCTCGCCCTGTCCGCCGTCCAGCGGGAACGGGCTGTACACCAGGGCGGTGGCGAGCTCGGAGTCGGGGAAGCCGCCCTGCAGCTCGCCCAGGCTCTCCCCCTCCTCCAGCGCGTAACCCGCCAGGTACACCAGCCCCTTGACGTTGTCCTCGGCGCCCGCGACGGTGATCACGGCACCGCCGTACGAGTGACCGACCAGCACGACCGGCCCGGGGATCCGCCGGACCACCGACGCGATGTACGCGGAGTCCCCGATCAGGCTGCGGTTGGGCACGGCCGGCACCACGACCTGCAGACCGTCGCCCAACAGCTCCGGGACGACCCGGGCGAAGCTGGAGGCGTCGGCGAAGGCGCCGTGCACCAGCACGACGGTGGGCGTGTCGTTCGTCGTCATGACGTGAGAGTCCTTAACTGAGGCCTCGCGCAAGCCTTTTCGGAGGCCTCGGGATCGCTGACTTCTGTGGCCTCCAGGCTAGGAGGACGACGCCCAGGGCCTGTTCCGACGCTGCACTGCCTACGGTCGTTCCGCGCACCGGCTCCGGAAGCCGCGCCCGCCGGACGACTCCCCGGACGACTCCCCGACGGACTCCCCGACGGCGGTGCCCCCCGAGGGCACCGCCCCGGCCGTAGCGCTCTCGGACGACACGGGGTGCTCTCCCAGGCAATCCGCCGCCGCGGGCCTCGCCTAGCGTGTAGCCCGTCGCGGCCGCACCGCTGCCGTACGAACCACTGCCGCACGAACCCGCAAGAAGGGGAAACCCCATGCCGTACATCACCGTTGGCCAGGAGAACACCACCTCCATCGACCTCTACTACGAGGACCACGGCACCGGCCAGACCGTCGTGCTGATCCACGGCTTCCCGCTGAACGGCGACTCCTGGGAGCGCCAGAGCGCCGCACTGCTGGACGCCGGCTACCGCGTCGTCACCTACGACCGCCGCGGCTTCGGCCGGTCCTCCCACCCCACCACGGGCTACGACTACGACACCTTCACCGCGGACCTGAACACCGTGCTGGAGACCCTCGACGTCCGCGACGCCGTCCTGGTCGGCTTCTCGATGGGCACCGGCGAGGTCGCCCGCTACGTGGGCACGTACGGCTCGGAGCGCATCGCCAAGGTCGCCTTCCTGGCCTCCCTGGAGCCGTTCCTGCTGAAGACCGAGGACAACCCCGAGGGCGCCGCCCCGAAGGAGTTCTTCGACGGCATCGTCGCCGCGGTGAAGGCCGACCGGTTCGCCTTCTACACCGGCTTCTTCAACGACTTCTACAACCTGGACGAGAACCTCGGCACCCGGATCTCCGAGGAGGCCGTCCGCAACAGCTGGAACGTCGCGGCGAGCGGCGGCGCCTTCGCCGCCTCGGCCGCGCCGACCACCTGGTACACGGACTTCCGCGCCGACATCGCCCGCATCGACGTGCCGGCCCTGATCCTGCACGGCACCGGCGACCGCACCCTGCCGATCGACAGCACCGCGCGCCCGTTCCACAAGGCCCTGCCGGCCGCCGACTACGTCGAGATCGAGGGCGCCCCGCACGGCCTGCTCTGGACCCACGCCGAGGAGGTCAACGAGGCGCTGCTCGCCTTCCTCGCCAAGTAACGCACCGATTCGAGCGCCGGGCAGCGCTCCGGCCAACGCGCCGCGCACCTCGGCGAGTTGGCCGCGCGACGACCGGCCGCACCACCCGGCCGGCCGCCACCCCGACCACGGCGGCCGGCCCCTCACCGGTACCGCCGTCGCCGTCCCGCCCCGGACCGCGACGGCGGTACCGGCCGCAGCTCCGCGCCCGGCGCCCTCTCCAGCGGGCGCCGGGCGCTCACCACGACCAGGAGGTTCCCGTGAAGCTTCGTTCGGCCCGTCGCATCGTCCCGGTGGTGGCAGCGCTCGCCGCCCTGACCGCCGTCCCGGTCGCCTCGGCGGCCCAGAGCGCCCCGGCGAAGCAGCCGGGCACCCACCGGCAGTTCGCCGTCGGCCCGCAGTACGACACCACCCACGTCTACGTCGAGCCCGGCACCGAACAGGCCTTCGCGACCAGTTGGACGTCGACGTTCGGCGGCACCACGATCGGTCCGGTCGCCACCCAGGTGACCCCGGCGCCCAGCCGGACGCTCTCCGAACTGGTGGTGTCGCCGGTCGGCACCCTGTCGGTGTTCGACTACACCACGCCCATCCCGTACCCCTTCGGCACCGAGCGCACCGGCTGGCTGGTGACCGACCTCGACCAGGCCGTCAAGGCGGCCCGCGCCGACGGCGCGACCGTCACCGTGGCGCCGTTCGCCGACCCGATCGGCCGGGACGCCGTCGTCCAGTTCCCCGGCGGGATCAGCGCCCAGCTCTACGTGCACACCGGCCCGACCTCGTACCCGGACCTGGTCAGCGTGCCCGAGAACCGGCTCTACCTGTCGCCGGACGCGGTCGGCGACTTCCTGCACAGCTACCTCGCCTTCACCCAGGGCCGGATCGTCTCCGACGACCGGAAGGCCGACGGCGCCGCCCTCGGACTGCCCGGGACCACCTACCGGCTCCTCCGCCTCACCTCCGGCTTCGGCACCACCACCATCGCGGTGACGGACGGCCACCTGCCCTACCCGTACGGCAAGGAACTCACCGGCTACGGCGTCTCCGACCTCAACGCCACCCTGGAACGCGCCACGGCGGCCGGCGCCACGGTGCTGTCCGGACCGGTGCGCACCGGCACCCGGGACAGCGCCATGGTCCGGTTCCCGGGCGGCTACGTCGCGGAGATCCACACCGACCGCTGACCGGTGCGGCACGGCCTCCGACCAACGGCCGGGCGGCCGGGCACCGCGTCGCCCGGCCGCCCTTCGGCGTGTTCGGCGCCCCGCCGCACCGGCCCGGCTCCGCGCCGGGCAACGCCTGCCCCGCTCACCCCCGCCTCACCCCGCTCACCCCGCTCACCCCGCTCACCCCCGGCCGGCCGCGGCGGCTCTCCCGGCCGACGGCCTCCGCGGCCGCGCCGAGACCGCCCTGACGGCCTCGTGGACGAGTTCCGCGACCACCGTCGGCCGGGAGACGGCCACGGCGTGGGAGGCATCGGGCAGGTCGAGGACGGTGGCGCCGGCCCGCTCCGCCGTGAAGCGCTGGCCCGCCGGGGAGAGCGCCTGGTCGGCACCGGCCACCAGGGCCCAGGAGGGCCTGGTGCGCCAGGCCGCCACCGTCGGCGCGTCGGTCAACACCCGCTCCGCGGCGGGCCGTTGGAGCGAGGCCAGGACCTGCGCCACCTCCTCGTCCAGGTCCGCCGCGACGAGCGGCCGGAAGCACTCCGCGGGCACGGTGAGCTCCGTCGCCCGGTCGGTGCCGCCGGTGGTGAACTCCGTGCGCCGCAGCCGCGGGATGAGCGGCGAGGGGGCGAAGCGGCCCGCGAGCACGTCGTGGCTCTCCCCGACCTCGGGCAGGTAGGCGGCCACGTAGACCAGCGCGAGGACGTCCGGGCCCACCCCGGCCTCCGTGATCACGGCGCCCCCGTAGGAGTGGCCGACCAGGACGACCGGGCCGCCGATGCCCCCGAGGACGTCGGCCAGGTAGGCGGCGTCGTGGGCCAGCCCCCGCAGCGGGTTCGCGACGGCGAGGACGGTCAGGCCGCGGCGGTGGAGCTCGGCGGTGACGCCGAACCAGGTGGTCGCGTCGGAGCAGCCGTCGTGGACGAGCACGACGGTGGGCCGGGGGGAGTGCATGGGTGGCCTTTCACGGGACGGACGGCGAACGGCGCCGGACGGCGAACGGCGAACGGCGCCGGACGCGCGGTCGACGGGCCGGCGTTGTCGCCAGGCGGCGGGACGACGGAGGAGGGGGGCTTCGCGGGGACCGAAGGCGCGCGAACGGGTCGTGGTGGCGCGGTCAGGAGGCCGAAGGGTGGCCCTCCGCCTGCGCCGCGTACGCCTGCCACTCGCGGGGCGACACCCCGTACGCGTCGCGGAACGCCCGGCTGAAGTGGGAGTGGCTGACGAAGCCCCACCGGTGCGCGACCGCCGAGACGCTGGTCTGGCGACGGGCCGGGCGCTCCAACTCCCGTCGGCAGGCGTCCAGTCGGCGCCGCCGCACCCACTGGCCCACCGTCGTGCCGTCCTGCTGGAAGAGCTTGTGCAGGTAGCGCACCGAAATGTGCTGGGACCGGGCGATCGACTCGGGCCCGAGGTCCGGATCGGCGAGGTTCTCCTCGATGTGGGCGCGGATCCGCGCCAGCAGCTCCGCCGAGCCGGTCGGATGCTCCGGCCCCTCCCGCTCCAGCAGCTCGGTCACCAGGATCGCGACGATGTCGGAGACGCTGCGCGCGAGGTGGTTGCCCGGCCGGGCCCGGTGCGCCGCGGACTGGGTGGCGAGGGTCCGCAGGAACTGCGAGGCGAGCGAGCCGACGCCCTCGCTCCCCCGCGCCAGCAGCCCGCCGGTGCGCTGGACGTCGCGCTGGCGCACGCCCAGGTAGAAGCAGGGGACGCGGAAGTGGACCATCCGGCACTCGGAGTCCTGCAACAGGCCCGCCGGGTGGCGGGTGGTGCCGATCAGCAGGTCCCCGGGGACGAGCGCGGTGCTGGCACCGTGGCGCCGGACCGAGGCCGCGCCGTGGACGTGCAGGGCGACGTAGAGGCAGTCCTCGGGGTCGCTTCCGGGTGGCGGGGAGAGGACGTCGATGCAGCCGCCGGCGCTTTCGCGGGCGGTCCGACCGAACTGGTGGTACTCGGATGCGGGCATGGGTGAGGGACCCGACGGGATCACGGGAGGCTCCGACCGGTTCGAGGGTTCTGTGCGGGTGCTTGGGGCTTGGTGCTTGGTGCTTGGGGCTTGGGGCTTGGTGCTTGGGGCTTGGGGCTCGGGGCTCGGGGCTCGGGGCTCGCCGCGCCGCGTCGCGTCGCGTCGAGCGGGCACGGCGGCGGAGGGGTCAGGAGAGGAACTTCTCCACGACGGCGTTGAACGCGCCGGGGTTCTCCAGGAACGGGAAGTGCGAACTCGCCACGCTCGCCGGGAACACGTGGACCAGGGCGCCGGGGATCCGCTCGGCGACGAAGCGCTGGGAGGCCGGGTCCACATGGCTTCCCTCGCAGCCGAGCACCAGGGTGGGCACGTCGACGCAGTCGAGCACGTCGCGCCAGTCCTGGGCACAGTGGTCGAAGAGCAGCGGGACGCCCGCGTACGCCGGGGTGGCCCGGATCTGCTCGGTCACGAAGGCGAGCACCTCCGGGTCGGTGGGGCCGCTGAACATCGAGCGGACGAACTCCTCGCGGACCGCGGCTCCGTCCGGTCCGGCCAGCGCGGCGCCCAGCTCCAGGAGGCCCGCCACGTCGAAGATCGCGCCGGACTCGCGCTGCTCCGCGTCGGTCATCCAGGGCACCGCCGCCACCGCGGCCGGCTGGTCGACCAGGACGAGCCGGCGGATCCGGCCGGTGCCGTACTGGTCGACGAAGCTCCACCACACCGAGGCGCCCATCGACCAGCCCAGCGCGTCGAAGCGGTCCAGGCCCAGGTGGTCGACCAGGCCGAGGACGTCGCGGGCCAGCCGCGCGACGCGGTAGCCGTGGCGCGGCTTGCCGGACCGGCCGTGGCCGCGGAAGTCCACCGTCACGACGCGCCGGCCCGGCGCCAGCCCCTCGACCTGGTGGTGGAACATCTCCTGCGTCTGCCCCCAGTCGTGGAGCATCACCAGCGGGACGCCCTCGCCGCCGCTGTCGCGGTAGGCCAGGCGCACGCCGTCGTTCGTGATCAGTTCGTGCATGGTGCTCGTTCTTGTCCGTTCGTTTCGGCTCGTGGGTCCGGGCGGTCCGGAACCCGCAGGTGGCCGGGGGTATGAGCGGCAGCTCGTAGTGAGGATTCTCGCCGTGCGCCCGAGCCGTTGGCCACCGACCAACGTAGGGATTGCCCGACAAAGCTTCATCACTCTGTAGCAACCGCCCGGCCCCGGCCGGCCGTCCGCCGGGCGCCCGCCGGCCGGGCCCCGACGGGCCCCGACGGGCCGTCGATTGCCCTCGGCAGGCCCTCGGCAGTCCCTCGACTGCCACGCGGGGCACGCTCTACCGGGCGGCTGCTCCCCGGGGCGCCTGCAGCAGGTCCCACAGCCGCAGCCCCATGTGCAGCACCAGTCGGTGCGCGCCGTCGTCCAGGTCGAGGCCCGTGATCTCCTGGATCTGGCGCAGCCGGTAGTACAGCGAGGTGCGGTGGACCTCCAGGACCTCCGCGGTCCTGGGCGCCGACCCGGCGTTCTCCAGGAAGCAGCGCAGCGTCTCCTCCAGCCGGGCGTTGCCGCCGCCCTCCAGCAGACGCCGCAGCGGCTTCGGGAGCAGGGAGTCGTTGAGCGCGTCGTCCGGCAGCTGGAGGAACACGGTGTACTCCCCGAGCCGCTCCCAGTCGCCGATGCCCTCCAGCCGGGGCAGCCGACGGGCCGCGCGCACCGCCACCCGGGCCTGGTCGTGGGAGATCCACGCGTCGGCGAGCGCCGCCCGGCGGCCGCCGACGCCCACCACGGCGTCCGCCTCGGCGCCCAGGAAGGTCCGCAGCGAGCGGACCACGGCGCGGCACTGCTGCTCCAGTTCCTCCGCCGACGGCTCCCGGTCGAAGACCTGCACCAGGACGGCCCGGTCCTGCTCGACGGCCGGCAGTCCGCGGCCGGTACGGGTCTGCCGGAACGGCTCCAGCGCACCGCGCAGCGCCACCGCGACCTGGCCGGAGGGGCCCCGCTGACCGGCGACGGCCACACTGGTCACCACGACGTGCGGGCCGGCCGGCAGCAGGCCGTCGTCCAGCAGGCGCTGGTGCGCCGAGCAGCGCTGCGCCGAGTCCGAGCCGACCAGCTGGGCCACCAGCCGACGGGTGCGCTTCTCGTCGTCGTCCGAGGCCAGCTGCTCGGCGTACATCTCGATCGCGAGGGCCCGGGCGGTCCGGTCGATGGCCTCGGTCTCGGCCTCCGTGAGGGGCTCCCCCACCGCCACCACCATGAGGATGCCCAGCATGTGGCCCCGCTCGCGGATCGGCACGCAGTACCGCGGCCGCAGGCCCAGGTCGTCTCGCCCCGGCAGGACCGCCGGGCGGGCCCACTGGGCGACGCCCCGGGACAGCACGTAGCGGATGGCCTCGTCGTCCGCGATGCCCTGCAACAGCGTGCGCACGCGCACCCGGTCCTCGTCACCGAAGTGCCGGCTGGTGCAGATCATCCGCACCAGGGGGTCGTCGAGAACGACCGAGCGCCCCAGCTCCTCGGCCAGGCCGTCCACCAACGTCTGCAGCGCATCGCCTCCCGAACGCGCGCGCTGGATCCACCTCTGCATGATCAAAAGCCTCCCGCCGCCATTCATACAAGGAGCGAAAGCAGGTAGACAAACGTTCAACAATCAGAGGATCCGGGGCCCCCGCACCAGCCGACCGAAGCCCGCCCCCGACCTCACCCACTACCGGAAAGGACCTCCCACCGCGCCCTGCCCCGACCCCCAAACTCATTCCACCACAAGGGAGTTGACCCCACAGCGGGCACCGCGAGAACCGGCCGCCCGACCGCCGGCCGAACCGGCCCCCGGCCACCGGACGACGCGGAAGCGACCACGCGGGGCCCGCACCCTGCCCTCCGCGCCCGCCGAACGGTGCACGGAACGTCATCTCGCGGTGCACGGCCGGAACATCCGCGCCTCCACCGCCTTCCTAGCCTGGGCAGCGATCCGCCTCCCCCTGCTCCTCGGCAGCTCCCAGGGCCCGAGGCGAGGGCGCCGCCGCGCCACCACCGGCACGGCGCCCCGACCGCCCGGCGCGCCCCCTCACCGCCCCCACCGCCCAGGAGAAGACCCCATGCCCGCACACCACCCCGCCACCGACCCCCAGCCCCACCCGGAGGCCGCCGGCACCGACCTCGCCCTCGACGCCCGCCTCGTCCTCGGCGAGCACGAGTCCGTCGACATCCCGGTGCGCCTCGGCTACCGCAGCGACGACCCGTTCGCCGTCGCCCTCGAATTCCTCGGCCCCGCGGCGGAGGGCGGCACCTGGCGCTTCTCCCGCGACCTCCTGTGGGAGGGCCTCCAGAAGCCCGCCGGCCTCGGCGACGTCCGCATCTGGCCGCCCTGCACCTGCCACGGCCGCGCCTCACTGCGCATCATGCTCCGCAACCGCGACAACGTCGTCCTCGTCGACCTCCCCTCCCGACAGGTCCGCCGCTGGCTCCGCCGGGAGGCCTTCACCCTCGTCCCCCAGGGCTCCGAGTCCACCCTGATCGACTGGCCCACCGAACTCGACGACCTCGCCGCCTGACCCCCGACGACACCGGGAAGCCCCCACACCCGGCACCTCCCAGCACCCGGCCCGAAGAGCATCCACGGTCAGCACATCGGCGGCACCGGTCTCACAACACCGCGTGATGGATCGCGGTGATCGTCGCCGTGGCATCGAGGCCGAGTACCGGATCGGGCCGGTCGGAGAGCAGGCTGGCGTACAGCGGGCGATAGTGGGCGACCTTCCGCCCGGTCCGGCCATCGTTGCCGAAGGAAGCCAGCAACTCGCCTTCCCTGGCGGCGAACCCGGTCATGGCGGTGTGGTCGATCCAGATCTCGACACCGGAACGGCCGAACACCAGGCCGCTCTCCTTGCTGCTGGAGCCGGTGAGCCAGCTGCTGCGCAGCCGGGCCGAGCCGATCCCGCCCCGGGACCGGAATCCCACCGTGCACCACGGCGACGGGCCCCGGGCAGCCGGCGGATCGGCCGTCCCGGCACAGCGGCCGCAGGCCGGAAAGCAGCCTGTCCAACCAAACGTTTCCCCGGGTCAGCGCACCCGTCCGCGCGACTTCAACGGGATCGACGGCAGCTCCGGGGCGGGCAGGCGGGCGCCGGCGTAGCCGTGGACCTCGCCGAAGCGGGAACCCGCCTCCCAGTCCGTTCGCGCCCGCACGATCTCGTCACCGGATCGGCCGATGAAGTTCCACCACATGACGATCTTCTCGTCGAAGGGTTCGCCGCCGAGGAGGAGGACGGCGGCCTCGCCGCGGGCGCGGAGGGGGAGGTCGGGGCGGCCGCAGCCGAGGTAGAGCATGGCGCCGGGCTCGACCGGGACGCCGTCGACGTCGACGCGGCCGGACATGGCGAGGACGGCGTACTCGAAGTCGGGGACGAGCGGGAGGCGGAGGTCCGCGCCCTCGGCGAGGGCGAGGTCGGCGCCGACCAGCGGGGTGTGGGTGGTGGCGGGCGAGGCGGCGGTGTCGAGGGCGCCGAGGATGACGGTGGCGCGCAGGCCGGGGGCAGTGACCACGGGCAGGTCGGGGTGGTGCTCGAAGGCGGGAGCGATGTGCCGGCCGGCTTCCGGGAGAGCGACCCAGAGCTGGGCGCCGTGCAGGTGGCGGGCGTGCGGGCGGGGGGACTCCTCGGAGTGCGAGATCGCCCGGCCGGAGGTCATCAGGCCCAGTTCGTACGGCCGGACGGTCTGCAGGCTGCCCAGGCTGTCGCGGTGCAGCACCTCGCCCTGGTGGAGCCAGCTGACCGTCTGGAGTCCCATGTGCGGGTGCGGCGGGACCTGCATGCCGGGCTCGTCGGCGATGTCGTCGGGCCCGTAGTGGTCCACGAAGCACCAGGCGCCGACCATCCGGCGGCCGAGGTTGGGCAGCAGGCGGCGGACCACCGTGCTTCCGCCGAGGGGGAACTGACGCGGCGTCAGCAGGTCCCTCACCGGGCCGGTGCTGGCCTCGCGGCCGCAGCTGGTCGGGGTGGGTCTGAGGTCGAGGTTGCTCATCGCGGGTTCCACCACCGTACGGAGAGGGGCCGGGCGGGGGCCTCGGAGGGCGCCGCCACCGATCATCCACCGCGGTGCGGTGTTCCTCCACCCGTGCCCGGCCATCCGGCGGTGCCGGCACCCGGGGGCCCGGGGCCGGGGCCGGGGCCGACCCCGGGCACCGGCACCCCGGCCCGCTGGCAGGCGTCAGTGCCCGCAGGCCCACCAGGCGTCGGCGGTCGCCTTGTCGGCCTGCTCGCGCAGCTTGCGGACCGCCTCGGCCGGGTCCTCGGCCCCGTACACCGCCGAGCCGGCCACGAACACGTCCGCACCGGCCTCCGCGCAGCGCTCGATCGTGCTCGCCGCGACGCCGCCGTCCACCTGGAGCCACAGCTGCAGGTCGTGCTTGGCGATCAGCTCCCGGGTGCGGCGGATCTTCGGCAGCATGATGTCCAGGAAGGCCTGGCCGCCGAAGCCGGGCTCGACGGTCATGATCAGCACCATGTCGAGCTCGGGCAGCAGGTCCTCGTACGGCTCGATCGGGGTGCCCGGCTTGAGCGCCATCGAGGCGCGGGCGCCCTTGGCGCGGATCTCGCGGGCGAGCCGGACGGGCGCGGCGGCGGCCTCGACGTGGAAGGTGACCGAGCCGGCGCCGGCCTCCACGTACTGCGGGGCCCAGCGGTCCGGGTCCTCGATCATCAGGTGGAGGTCGAGCGGGATGTCGGTGGCGCGGGAGAGCGACTCGACCACCGGCACGCCGAGGGTCAGATTGGGCACGAAGTGGTTGTCCATGACGTCCACGTGCAGCCAGTCGGAACCCCGGACGGCCTCGGCCTCGTCGGCGAGCCGGGCGAAGTCCGCGGACAGGATGCTGGGGTTGATCTGGGCCATGACCGACTACCTTCGTACGAGGGCTTGCGAGGGCTGGGCACCCCCTGAGCGGGCACCTCATCCCATCATCCCGTGCCGCACCGGCGCCGACCGTACGGCGCCGCCCCCGCGTGACCGTCATCACACCCCTCCCGGGGTTACCGGAGCCGTCGCCGTGGTCATCAGCCCTGGAACGGTCCATGCGGGAACGGCCCACCCAACCGCCCCGCGCGGGAACGCCCCCGCACGCACGAACGCCCGCACGCCAGAAACACCAGGCGCGGCTCCCGCCGGACCGCCCCGACCAGCCGAGCTCCCCGGTCCGCCCGGAGCTCCGTCCGAGGAAGGTCTCCGATGACCGATCTCGTCCACCCCGCCCGCGCACTGTGGTGGCTCTTCGAGCCGGTGCACGCCGTCACCTACTTCCTGCCCGAGGGCCAGGCCGCCTTCGAGGAGGCCGGCCTGCGCGGCCGCCTGCACGGCTACTTCGCCACCCGCGCGGCCCCGCTCGGCGCGGTGGACGCCCCGCCGGTCACCGCCGCGTTCTTCAGCTTCGCCCCGGCGATGGTCGAGCGCGCCCTGCCGGAGGCGTGGAACCACGCGAGCCCGGAGGAGGCGCTGACCGCCCGGCTGAAGGCCTCGGCGACGATCCTCGGCCGGCTGCTGGAGCACGTGGACCGGGACCAGGTCGAGCTGGTCGCCGAGAGCCTGGAGAAGGCCGCCGCCCGGCTGGACTGCGCCGGCCGGGTGCTGGCCGGCGCCAACGCCGCGCTCCCCCGCCCGAGCGGTCTCCACGAACGGCTCTGGCAGGCCGCCACCGTGATGCGCGAGCACCGCGGCGACGGCCACGTGGCCGCCCTGGTGGCGGCCGGCCTGGACGGCTGCGAGGCCCTGGTGGTCCGCTGCGCGATGGACATGCGGCGCGAGATGATCCAGCCGTTGCGCGGCTGGACGGACGCCGAGTGGGAGGCGGCCGCCGGGCGTCTGGTCGAGCGCGGCTGGCTGACCGCCGAGGGGACGGTCACCGAACTGGGCCGGGTCCGCCACCAGACCCTGGAGGCCGCCACCGACCTGGCCGCCGCCCGGGTCTGGGACGACTACCCGCGCGCCGAACTCGACCGGCTGGCGGCGGCGTTGAAGCCGATCTCGATGCTCTGTCGCGGTCAGCTGCCGATCAACCCGATGGGGCTGCCGGACAACCAGTGACGGCAGGTCCGCGCCGTCGGGGCGAAAGCCGCCCTCACGGCGCGGCCCGTTCCCACCCCGCGGGCCGGCCTCACGACGCGGAGGGCACCGCCCCGCGAGCCCCCGACGCGCCCTCGGGCGGGCCGAGCACGATGCCCCGCCCGGCGTAGAACCGCTCGAACGACCGCCACGGCACGCGCGCGAAGGACTGCGACTCCCCCGGGAACCCGGAGGGGTTGTGGATCAGCAGCGCGGTGTCCGTGGCGCCCACCGCCAGCACCAGGTGCCCGCCGCGCCGCACCGGCTCCGGCCCGTGCGGCTCCCGGATCGACGGGTGCACCGAGACCATCACCAGCCGGCCGTCGGCCACCTCGGCGGACACGTCCGCCGGCGTCAACTCCCGTGCCCGCGCGGCCAGTCCCCAGCGCCGCTCGACGTACTCGGCGAACGGCGCGTGGATCAGCCCGCGCAGGCCCTCGCCGTCCCGCAGGTACGCGCCGGCCGCCACGCACTCCTCCGCGAGCGCCATCGCCGACGGGTTGACACCCCACCAGTGCGCGAGCGCCATCCGCAGGCAGGCCACCCCGCACAGCCGCCAGGACCACCATGCGTACTCCTCCGCGGTGGCCGCGCCGGACTGCCCCCAGCGCGGGTCGGCGGACGCGTCCAGCCGCCCGTCGACGATCTCCCGCACCAGCTCCGCGGACTCCCACTGCGCGAGGTACGGCACCTCGTGCACCACCCGGAGCGCCTGTGCCACCCGCGCCGGCCGCTCCGCCCGCCGGTTCCCCTGATCCACCATCCCCCGACGCTCTCACGCCCCGGCCCGCCGGTCGACTCACGACACTCTTGAGCAGCCGTACTCAGGCGGCCTGCGGGCCGGGGCTCCTACCGTGGTCACGCCGCCGGCGAGGGGCTCCGCGGCGCCCGGGGCGGGGGAGGCAGTGGTGAGGAAGATCGCGCTGGGCCGGGCTCCCCCTCCTCCCCCGTCACCGCCACCTACGCGCCGGCCGGGCCGTCACCGACGGCCGCCTCCCCGACCCGCTTCGCGGCGCCGTCGGAGTCGCCGCTGCCGCCCGAGTCGCCGCTGCCGTCGGAGTCGCCGGCCTCCGGCTCCCGGTAGGCCAGTCGCTGCGCCGCGTGCCGGCCGCGTTCCTCCACCGGCAGCGTGCCGGTGGCGCGGGCCAGGCCGAACGGCGGCATGTCGAAGTAGATCGACTCGTACCCGCCCTGCGGCACGATGTACGTCTCGTGCCAGAGCCCCACGTGCCCACGCGCCTTCCCCTCCCGCAGTTTGCGGTTGGCGATGCCCCACACGGTGTGGTGGAAGCCGTCCGGCGCGCTCGCGTAGCCGTACAGCTTCTCCTTCGACTCCCAGTACTGGACGACGTAGTAGGTGCGCGGCGAGGCGGTCAGCAGGATGCGGCCGCGCAGGCCGCGGTCGGGGCCGCGGCGCAGCTCGTACAGCATCCGGAACATCGCGAACATCACCGGACCCCAGTGGTGCACGGCCCAGAACCGGTTGATCCGCATGCCGATCAGCAGCACCACGGTGTCGCCGGTGGCGGCGGCGGTGGTGTAGCCGGGCTGCGGCCTGGCGAACAAGGACATCTCTGCCTCCCTGCGCCCATGCCCGTGTAAGCGGCGATTACATCAGCGCCGGATGGCCCGGTCAAGGCTCCTCGCGCTCAATTCGGCTGCGTCTTCTGCCTGTTGGCGACAACACCCTGGCCGAAGGTGTCAAGCACCTGCCCGGCCAGCTCCTCCGCCGCGGCGGCCGGCAGGTAGCCGTCCACGATCATCTGCGCCAGCCCGTACGTCAGCGCCTGTCCGGCCAGCGCGAGCAGCAGCGGATCGCCGGGGCGCAGCCGGCCCGCCACCTGGTCAGCGACGATCAGGTCCGTGAGCGCCCGGTCGATGCCGTCCAGCCGCTCGCTCAGTTCGGGCTCCCGGGCGGCGGTGAACACCCGCGAGCGCACCAGCTCGAACCGCCGCGGATGGCGCAGCGCGTACCGTACGAAGCCCAGTCCGATCACCCGCATCGCGGACCCGTCCGCCGGGTCCGCGGCCGCCAACTGGGCTTCCTGCCAGCGCTCGTAGTCCGCCAGCACGCGGTCCGCCAGCGCGGTCAACAGCGCCTGGCGGTCGGCGAAGTGCCGGAACGGCGCGCCCGGCGAGACCCCGGCCCGCCGCGCCACCTCCCGCACGCTGACCTTCTCCGGCCCCTGCTCGTCCAGCAGCTCGAGTGCCGCCGCCACCAGCGCCTCCGGCAACGCCCCGTGGTGGTAAGCCCGTTCCCGATCCCGTTCCCGCTCCCTCATGCCCGCCTTGCTACCACAGCGGGGCCGTTCCCCGGCTCCCGTCGCACCCACCGGTCGGGCGGAGCCGGACGGCCCCGGCCGTCGGCTCTCGGCACATGCCCAGGGCCGACGGCCGGGGCCCGGGTCCTCACCAGGCGTAGTCCTCCGGGGCGGGCCGGTGGCCCGGGAAGATCTCGTCGAGGCGGTCGAGGGCCTTCTGGTCGAGCTCGATGTCCAGGACGCCGACGGCGGCGTCGAGGTGGGCCGCGGTGCGGGGGCCGATGATGGGCGCGGTGACCGCGGGGCGGGAGAGGAGCCAGGCGAGGCCGAGGTCGGCGGGGTCGACGCCGAGTTCGGCGGCGAAGTCCTCGTAGGCCTGGATGGCGTCGCGGTGCTTGGCGAGCAGTTCGGTCGCGTAGGCCATCGCGCTGCGGGTCCTGGTGCCCTCGCGTTCCTTGCGCAGGACGCCGCCGAGCAGGCCGCTGCGCAGCGGGGACCACGGGAGCAGCCCGAGTCCGTAGTGCTGGAGGGCGGGGATGACCTCCAGTTCCACGGTGCGGTCGATCAGGTTGTAGAGGGACTGCTCGCTGACCAGGCCGAGGAAGTTCCGGGAGCGGGCGGCCTCCTGGGCCTGGGCGATGTGCCAGCCGGCGAAGTTGCTGGAGCCGACGTAGATGACCTTGCCCTGGGCGACCAGGACCTCCATCGCCTGCCAGATCTCCTCCCAGGGCGTGGCCCGGTCGATGTGGTGCATCTGGTAGAGGTCGATGTGGTCGGTCTGGAGGCGGCGCAGGCTGGCCTCGACGGCCTTGCGGATGGCCAGCGCGGAGAGCTTGCCCTCGTTGGGCCAGTCGCTCATGTCGGCGTAGGCCTTGGTGGCGAGGACGGTGCGCTCGCGGCGGCCGCCGCCCTTGGCGAACCAGCGGCCGATGATCTCCTCGGTGCGGCCCTGCAGCCGGCCCTCGCTGTCGCGGCCGTAACTGTTGGCGGTGTCGAAGAAGTTGATGCCGCGCTCGTGGGCGGTGTCCATGAGACGGTGCGCCTCGGCTTCCTCGGTGTGGGGGCCGAAGTTCATGGTGCCGAGGCAGATGCGGGAGACGGTCAGGCCGGTGCGGCCGAGGTGGGTGTACTCCATGGCGCCCACCTTCGGTCCCACCGGCCCCGGTGTCCAGCACATTTCACCGGAAGCGGCCGATCACCGCCCGTGGGTGGCGAACTTCCGTACGGCGAGCGGCACGCAGGCCGCGAGCAGCAGCGCGCTCCAGAGCAGTGCGGCGAGCACGGCGTGCTGCGTCGGCCAGGCCGAGCCGGCCGCCGAGGGGTTGCCGAACAGTTCCCGGCAGGCCTGGACGACGGAGCTGACCGGGTTCCAGTCGGCGAGGAGGCGCAGCCAGCCGGGCATGCCGCCGGTCGGCACGTAGGCGTTGGTGACCATCGCGAGCGGGAAGACGACGACGGCGAGCTGGCCGGCCGCCTCCTCCTTGCCGACGGCCAGTCCTAGCAGCGTGCCGACCCAGGTCATCACGAAGCGGAAGAGCAGCAGCAGCGCGAACGCCTCTGCGGCGTCGGCGAGTCCGTGCCGGGCGCGCCAGCCGGCGGCGAGCCCCACCCCGGCCAGCAGCGCCAGGACGACCACGCTGACCAGCAGGTCGGCGAGGGTCTGCCCGAGCAGCAGTCCGGTGCGGGAGACGGGCATGGAACGCAGCCGGTCGGTGACCCCGCGGCCGACGTCGCGGGCGGCGCCGACCATGGTGGGCATGATGCCGTTGGTGGCCACCATGGCGAACAGTCCGGGCATCAGGAACTCCCGGTAGTCGCCGCCCCCGGGCACCCGCATGGCGCTGCCGAAGACGTACCCGAAGACCACCACCATCACCACCGGCACCCCCAGCGAGGCGGCCAACAGGCCCGGCGAGTGGCGGTAGTTGAGAAGGACGCGGAGCATCGACGTCCAGGTGCCGGAGGCGAGCCGGGCGGCGGCGGACGGACGCGCCGCGGCGGTGCGCGCGGCGTACCCGGTGTGCACGGTGGTCATCAGGCGGCCTTCCCCGTGGTCGCGGAGTCCTGGGTGAGCGCCAGGAAGACGTCGTCCAGCGAGGGCGCCCGTACCGCGATGTCCTCGGCGACGACTCCCGCACCGTCCAACTCCCGCACCAGCGAAGGGAGCAGGACGGACACCCCGGGGGCGGTCAGCACCGTGACGGTCCGTTCGGCGACGTCCACCCGCGCGTCGCCGCCGGTCATCGAGGAGAGCAGCACGGCGGTGGCGGCGAGCCGTCCGGGGTCGGCCAGGGTGACGGAGACCTGGCTGCCGATCGCGGCCTTGAGCCGGTCGGGCGGGCCGGTGGCGATGGCGGCGCCGTGGTCGACCACCACGATGTCATCGGCGAGCCGGTCGGCCTCCTCCAGGTACTGGGTGGTGAGGAGGACGGTGGTGCCACCGTCGGCCAACTCCTTGACGGTGTCCCAGATCGCCTGCCGGCTGCGCGGGTCGAGCCCGGTGGTGGGCTCGTCCAGGAACAGCACCGGCGGGCTGGTGACCAGGCTGGCGACGAGGTCGAGGCGTCGGCGCATGCCGCCGGAGTAGGTGCGCACGAGCCGGTCGGCGGCCTCGGTGAGGCCGAAGCGGTCGAGGAGCTCGTCGGCGCGCGCCCGGGCCCGGCGGGCGCCGAGGTGGTGCAGCCGGCCGAGCAGCCGGAGGTTGTCGCCGCCGGTGACGCCCTCGTCGACGGCGGCGTGCTGCCCGGCGAGGCCGATGGAGCGGCGGACGTCCTCGGCGGCGCGGACGACGTCGTGTCCGGCGACCCTGGCCGTGCCGCGGTCGGGGGCGACCAGGGTGGCGAGGACGCGGACGGCGGTGGTCTTGCCGGCGCCGTTGGGGCCGAGCAGCCCGCAGACGGTGCCGGCCGGAACGGTGAGGTCGAGGCCGCGCAGGGCCTCGGTGGTGCCGAACCGCTTCGCCACGCCCGCCATCTCGATGGCGGGCGCCGTACCGGCGGCGGGTCGATGGGTGTCGGACATGGCTCTACCCCTCTCTAGGTACATCGTACGTAGAAGCGCGCGCCCTCGCATCGTACTACGTACGCCGTACGTATCTAAGATGGGTGAGCGAGGTGATCTTCCAGTGCCGTCCAGCAAGCCCGTACCACCCGGCGAGCCCCTGTCGTCCGGCGAGCCCGAACCGCCCGGCCGGTCCCCCGGCGGTCCCGACCGGCCGGACCGGCCCCCGCGACCCGACCGGCCCGTACCGCCCGAGGCCCCCGAACTGATCTGGCTGCGCCCCGAGCGCACCGGCCGCGGCCCGCGCCCGGCCCACAGCCGCGACTCCATCGCCGCGGCGGGCATCGCGATCGCCGACGCCGAGGGCCTGGACGCCGTCTCCATGCGCCGGGTGGCCGCCGCGCTGGGCGCGGGCACCATGTCGCTCTACAACTACGTGCCGAAGAAGGAGCACCTGCTCGACCTGATGCTCGACGCGACCTCCGCCGAGTACCGGCTGCCGCCCGAGGCGAGCGGCGACGTGCGGGCCGACCTCACCGCACTCGCCCACCAGCAGCTCGCCATCTTCCGCCGCCACCCCTGGCTGCCCGCGCTGGTGCTGGCCCGCCCCGGCATCGGCCCCAACGCCCTGCGCTACACCGACCACTTCCTGGCCGCCACCGCCCCCACCGGGCTCGCCGGCGGCACCCGGATGGAGGCGATGGCGCTGTTCAACGGCTTCATCTGCCAGTTCGCGCAGTACGAGCAGACGGCGGCCGCCGGCGCCAAGTGGCAGGCCGAGCTGGCCGGTTACCTCGGCCAGGCGGCGGCGAGCGGCGAATTCCCGCACCTGGCCGAGGCGTTCGCCACCGCCGGCCCGCCCGCCGACCCCGACCGGGCGTTCGACCGCACCCTGGACCGGGTGCTCTCCGCCATCCTGGCGCCGACCGCCGGGTAGGGCCGGTCCCGCCGGAGGGTCCGGGGCCCGGAACGCCATGGCCCGGAACGCCGGGTCCCGAGCCCCGGTGCCGATGCCGGTCCCGAGCCCCGGACGCGGTCCCGGTCCCGAGACCCGGCCCCGGACGCGTTCCCGGGACCGGAGAGGGCCGGCACCGTCGGCCGTTCCGGCGCCCTGGCCCCGGGACGCCGGGCAGGTCCTAGCCGAGCACCTCCCGCGGCAGCACCCCCGCCACCCGCCCGTCCACCAGGACCAGCACCGACCGGCAGGCGCCCCCGAGCACCGCCCGCGCCTCGGCCGGCGACTGCCCGACGCCGACCGCGGGCAGCGCCGGTCCGAGCAGCGCGCCCAGCGGGTCACCCGGCTTGACCGTGCCGTCCGCGAGCGCCGCCTCCAGCGCCGCCCGGGACACCGAGCCGACCACCTCGGTCGCGGCCACCCCGTAGGGCCGCTCCGTCCGCGCCAGCACGGCCGGGGCCACGCCGCCCGGAGCGTCCCGCAGCACTTCCAGCGCCTCGCCGACGGTCGCGTCGGCGGCCACCGGCACCAGCGGTCCGGCGGCCTCCAGCAGTGACCGCAGGCCGTCCCCGTCCTCCAGGAATCCCCACTCCCGCATCCACGCGTCGCTGTGCACCTTGGACAGGTAGGAGCGGCCCGAGTCCGGCAGCAGCACGACCACCAGGTCCTCCGGGCCCAGCTGCCGGGCCACCCGCAGCGCCGCCGCCACCGCCGTGCCGGAGGACGGGCCGGCCAGGATGCCCTCCTCACGGGCGAGCAGGCGCGCCGTCAGCAGCGACTCGCGGTCGGGGATCCGCTCGTAGAAGTCGATCGCCTCCGAGCGCAGCGCCTGCGGCCAGCGGTCCTCGACGGTGTCCGGGTGCAGGTAGTGCCCGATGCTCTCGACGTACCACGGGCTGCCGTCGCCACCCCCGTACGAGGAGGACTCCGGGTCCGCGCCGACCACCGTCACCGAGCCGCCGGAGGCCTCCTTGAGGTACTCGCCGGTCCCCGTGATGGTGCCGCCGGTGCCGACGCCCGCGACGAAGTGGGTGACCCGGCCGCCGGTCTGCTCCCAGACCTCGGGGCCGGTGGTCCGGAGGTGGGCATCGGGGTTGGCCAGGTTGTCGTACTGGTTGGCGAGCCAGGCCCCGGGGATCTCCTCGGTCAGCCGTTCCATCACCTTGAACAGGTGCCGCGGGTCCTCCTGGGGCACCGCGGTCGACGCCCGCACCACCTCCGCGCCGTACGCGCGCAGGATGTCCGCCTTCTCGGCCGACGACTTGTCCGCCAACCCGGCGATCACCCGGTAGCCGCGCCGACGGCCGACGATCGCCAGACCGATACCGGTGTTCCCGGACGTCGCCTCGACGATCGTCCCGCCCGGCTTCAGCAGGCCGTCCCGTTCGGCGGCCAGGACCATGGACAGCGCGGCGCGGTCCTTGACGCTGCCGCCGATGTTGAGGAACTCGGCCTTGGCATAGACCGGCGCGGCGAGACCGGCGCCGAGCCGGGCGAGGCGGAACAGCGGCGTCCCGCCGATCGCGTCGAGGACGGATTCGTGAACTGCGGCCATCGTGGGCCCCTTTCGCCGACACTGTCGGTCCGAGCCTGCCCAGGCCGGGCGCTCGTAGACAGTGGCGACACCTCCCCTCATCCGGCCGAAACATTGTCCGAGGACCACAGGACGGCGCGGGCGGCCGGAAGGGGCGCGGGCCGGTGGCCGCACTCTCCGCTCCGTCAGCCGCACCCCCCTTTGTGCCAAGAGCGGGAAGGGGGCGGGTGGCGACGTGTACGCGCCCCCCGGTTCTGCCGCGCTTCAGGCCGCACACCGGCTCCGGCGGTCCTGCCGCCCGGCCCGATCAGCTACGGCTGCCCCTCCCCAGGCCCCCGGTCAGGGTGGCCCAGAAGCCCCGGCGCTGCGGCTGCTCCGGAGCGGCCCCGGCGACCCCGGCGGCCCCGGACACCGAGGCCGCCGAGGCCGCCGAGGAACCCGAGGAAGCCGCGGCGACCGGCTGCGCCGGGACGTCCGGGACGAGGCCCTGTGCCCGGGCGGCATCGAGCCAGGTGGGGAGTTCGGTGAGCAGCAGGTCGTACAGCTCGGCGTCGGAGACCGTCCGGGGGTCGCGCCCCAGGTGGACGAAGCCCGCGTTGTCGATCGGCCGCTTCTCCGGGACCGGCAGCTCGTCCAGCTTCCGCAGGAAGTCGAACTGACGGCTGTCCGGGTCCCCGAAGCCGATGAACTGCCAGAAGATCGGCAGCGTCGCCGCCTCGCACAGCCGCCTCTCGGCGTCACGCTTGCTGATCGGGCCGCCGTCCGTCTGGAACAGCACGAAGGCCGGCGCCGTGGCACCGCTCTCCCGGTAGTGCCGGACCACCGCGTCCATCGCCAGGTGGTAGCTCGTCTTCCCCATGTGCCCGAGGCCCGCGACGATCCGGTCGATCCAGCCCGCGTGGTCGGCCAGGGCGATCTCCGCCTGGGCGTCGACCTCGGTGGAGAAGAAGACGACCGGCACGCTCCCGTCGTCGTCCAGGTGCGCGGACAGGCCCAGGACCCGGTCGGCGAGCGCCTGGACGCTGCCGTCCTTGTAGTAGGACCGCATCGAGCCGGAGTAGTCGACCACCAGGTACACCGCGAAGCGCTGACCGCCCAGCCCGCGCCGCTCCACCGAGGCGCCGGCCGTCTTGTAGAGACTCACCAGCGCCGGTGCGCTCCGCTCGACCTTGCTCAGACTGACGGCCATGGCTCGCTCCCTCGCTCGCTGCGACAACCGGACAACCGGACGGCGGCCGACGGACGGCCGAGACCGACGACCGACCGGACGACCGGACGACCGGACGACCGGACCGCCGGGCTGCCGGGGCGCGTGATCTTCGACGCGCTCCGGACACTCTGCGACGTGGTCCGGAGCGACGGCAAGTCCTCGCGCGTGCCGGACCGTCCCGGGCCGTCCGCGTGAACGGGGCGGCCGGTCCGCGCACCGCGCCTCCCGAGCGGCCGCACCCCGCGCCGCCCCGAAGTGCCACCCCGACCACGTCGGCGGGCGAGTCCGCCACATCCGCCCCAGCAGCCCCGGCCTGGTGAAATCCCCTCGTCACGGCCGCCCGGCTCCCGTAGCGTGGTTCGGTCGATCTTGAGGGCAGAACGGGGCACCACATCATGCAGCAGCACCAGGGCTGGGCCGACGAGCGTTTCGGCGCCGTCGCGGACGTCTTCGCCGCCAACTTCGCCGAGTTCCCCGAACTCGGCGCCGCCGTCACGGTGTTCGCCGGCGGCCGCAAGGTGGTCGAGCTGTGGGGCGGCACGGCCGACGACCGCACCGGGCGGGCCTGGACACAGGACACCGTGGTCCCGGTGTTCTCCTGTGCCAAGGGCCCGGTGAGCCTCTGCGCGCACCTGCTCGCCGAGCGGGGCCGGCTCGACCTGGACGCACCGGTGGCCCGCTACTGGCCGGAGTTCGCCCGCAACGGCAAGCAGGACGTCACCACCCGGATGATCCTCGGCCACCGCGCCGGCATACCGGCCCTGGACGCGGTGCTCTCCTTCCAGGAGATCGCCGCCTGGGACCCGGTGATCCGGGCGATCGAGGCGCAGCAGCCGCTCTGGGAGCCGGGCACCTCCTACGAGTACCACGGGCACGTGTTCGGCTTCGCGGTCGGCGAGGTGATCCGCCGGATCACCGGGCTGACCCCGGGCGCCTTCCTGCGCGAGGAGATCGCCGAGCCGCTCGGCCTGCCCGTCCGGATCGGCCTGCCGGAGAGCGAACTCCCGCTCCTGGCAAGGCTGGTGGAGGCCGAGGGGCGCCGCCCGATGCCCGGCCCGGAGCACCTGCTCACCCGGATCGTCACCATGAACGGCGCGCTGGTCTTCCCCGGCCTGGACGAGCCGCGCGGCTGGAACGACCCGGCCCTGCACGCGATCGAGCTGCCCGGCGCGGGCGCCGTCGCCTCGGCCACCGGCCTGGCGGGCGTCTACGCGGCGGCGGCCACCGGACTGGACGGCTCGCCCCGCCTGCTCTCCCCCGGCACCGTGGCCGACGCGGTGCGCGAAGTCTCCTCCGGGGCGGGCTTCCTGGGCTTCGACCTGGGTGCCCGCTGGGGATCGGGTGTGCTGCTCGACTCCCCCGCCTTCCGGCCGCTGCTCGGCGCGCGCAGCTTCGGCAACGACGGCGCCGGCGGCCAGTTCGCCTTCGGGGACGACGAGTTCGGCATCGGCTTCGCCTACGTCGCCAACCGGATGATCGGCCACGGCGACGCCCGGGCGAACCGGCTGATCGAGGCGGTGCGGGCATGCCTGGGCTGACGGGCTTCCTGCCGCTCGTCACCGCCCTGGCCACCACCGGCGGCCTCGGCGAGCTGCGCTACGGCGCCTCGCTGCCCGAACTCGCCGCCCGCTACGGCGAGCCCTGGGACGGCGGGCGCGTCCACCGGCAGACCCATTGGCCGCACGCCTTCGGCTGGGGCGACGTACGGGCGGTGTTCTGCCGCTGCCGCCGGCTCCACTCGCTGTCCCTGCCGGTCTGGCACGGCGAGCTCGACCTGCCGCGGCCGGGCGGCGAGTCGGTGACGCTCGACACCGGCGTCACCGAGGCCGAGCTGCTGGCCGCGCTCACCGCCACCGACCACACCTGGCGGACGGTCACGTACGAGAACCTCCCGGGCCAGCGGACCCTGGAGTTCTCGCCGGCCGAGGAGGTCCGGGTCGGGCTGGTGCTCGTCGACCGCGACGGCTACGACCAGCCGCCGTTCCCGGAGTGGATGCTGCACAAGGCCGTGCTGTGGGGCTACGAACACGTCGACTGCCCCGAGCCGGACGGCTCGCTCCCCGACGACGGCTGGGGCTCGGTCGAGCCGTAGGAGGGCCGCGGTGGGCCGGTGGCGGGCCGTTCCGCCCCCTGCGCGGGACGGCCCGCCACCGGCCGCGTGTCAGTTCAGCAGGAAGTCGTACACGGCCTGCCGCCCGGCCGGGTCGGCCGCCCGGGTCTGTACCGAGTGGGCCGCCCCGGGCACGATCACGATCCGCGGGTGGTGGGTGAACTCGGCCTGCTCGTAGAGCCATTCGTTCGGCGTGGAGAGGTCCCGGTCGCCGCCGAGCAGCAGCACCGGCACGTCGGGCAGCTTGCGGTGCGCCGGGGGGAGCGGCGCGACCGGCTCGCGCGGCCAGTCCCG
>NZ_JBSFWR010000053.1:0-53572 GCF_053594915.1 Kitasatospora sp. NPDC002543
GATCAGCCGCTCCAGGGTCCCCGCGCAGCTCACCTGGTGGGCGGCGTAGTCGATGTTCGCCGGGTACCCGACGGCGGTGACGAAGGTCTCCTCACGCCGGTTCACCACCAGGCCGTTCCCGCCGGTGGCGTCGACCACCTTCTGCCCGTTGGCGTTGGGGTTGAGGGTGACCATCGCGACGTCCCACTCGGGGGCGTCCTTCTCGTCCAGCCAGTTGTTGAACACCCGGGCCTGCTTCCAGGTGAACATCCCGTACGGGTACGGGTCGTTGCCGTTGTACGCGGGCACGTAGATCCAGTCGACCTTGAACCACTTCGCTTCCCCGCCGTTCATCCGGCTGCCCTTGCCCGCGACGCAGTGCGCCGCCGTGATCACCATCATCTTCGAGGGGCTGTTGAGGGCGCTGGCCGTGCAGCTCTTGTTCACCTGCTCGACCGTGTTGAAGTAGAAGACCCGCCCCACCGTCCGGTCCACCGACCCGTTGACCGCGAAGCGGGCGGCCGCGGCGTCGACCTCGGCCCGGTCCGCCGCCTCGCCGCCGGCGGCCTTCGCCTCCTCGGCGACGGTGGCCGCCATCCGCTCGGGCGTCCAGTACGCGCGGGCCGCCGCGTCGTCCGCCGCGGTGGTCTCCGAGGTCGACGTGCCGGCGGTCCGGTCGGGCCGGGGCGCGGCCGCGTCGGCGGTGCCGACCGTCCCCAGCCCCAGAGCGAGCGCCAGCGCGGCGCCGCCAAGAGTCCTCAGCAACTTCACTTCGTCCCCACTTCCGTGTCCGTCGGACGGCCGGATGGCCGCCGTCATGGCAGCGTGACACCGGGCCCGGGCGCGTCGCCTGAGTACGGATACTCAAAGAAAGTGCTCGAACAGGCTTGATCAGCAAGGGAATTCACTTCTCGGCCGGTCCCGCGGCCGTTTCCGTCACCCGTTCGGCGGCAGCACGGCTCGGGGCAGCCGATGGTGCCGCACCGGGGCCTCGGGCAGCGCAGCCGGAGTCCGCCGGGTGCTCCGGGCAGCGGCGGGTTCGGCGAGGTCCGGGCGCCGTCCCGCTGCCGGGTGGTGGGGCCACCCCTCTCAGCGGTGGCGCTTGGCCGCTCGCCGGGTGGAGCATACGGAACGTGACGGGGGCGGTTGGCGAGGTGAAAGCGGAGGGGTGGGGGTGGGGGTGAGGATGTAAGTCCACGGCCCCGCCGCTTTCCCCGGTACAGCCGGCCCCACCCGGCTCACGATGGTTCCCGTACTCGTGCCCACCCCGGCGTCACCACAGCGGTTATGACGGATAGACAGACACCGCCACACGCGTCCACACATGTGAACGACATCGCTGTGCACAGCACATATCCTCGCCACAGACTCCCCCACGCCCCGCAGGTCCGCAGGTCCGCGGGTCCGCAGGTCCGCGGGTCCGCAGGTCCGCACTGCACCTATCAACGCCCCCCCTGGCGGGGCATTCACCGACACGACCGAATTCGTGTCCACGGACGGGCCGTTCGCCCGTCATCCCCGAGAGGACTCATGCAGAAGACAACGAGGCTCCCCGCGTTCGTCGGCGCCATCGCCCTGGTCGTCGGCACCGTCGTCGCCGCCGGCACTCCGGCGTCGGCGGCCGTGGGCGGGTACCAGATCCAGAACAAGGCGACCGGCCTGTGCCTGACCGGGACGGTCGACACGCCGTCCGCCATCCACCCCGTCTACGAAGCTCCTTGCGGGACCAAGTCCACGCAGCACTGGGCCAACATCACGAACATGCTCTCCCTGGTGGGCGCCGGTACGTACAGCCTCTGTCTGACCGTGGGCAACTACGGCGACGTGTACACCACGGGGTGCAAGCCCGAAGGTGACATCGGGTGGAACTACACCGACCAGGGGTGGAAGTACGCGTCGCTCAGGGGCGACTACACCAGCCTCTACAACACCGGCAGGGGTTGCTACGTGCAGGCGATCTCCGGCGGCCAGTCCGCCTGCATGCCGGGGTGGACCGGGGACTCCAAGCAGTTCCGTTTCCTGGAGGGTTCTGTCGGGTCGCCCCCCTCCGTGCCGAACACGGTGCGGTTGGTGGACCTGCGGCCGGACGGCCGGCTGCAGAACGCCGAGGGTGACTTCTCAGCCGGCAAGTGGAGTTCGTGGAGCGACATGGGCGCCTACGGGGTCAGGGAGGTGACCAGCGCGGCCACCGGTTCCGTGAACCGGATCTTCGTGATCACCGACGACGGCCAGATCTACGAGAAGGACGGCGACTACGGGAGCGGTCAGTGGTCGGGCTGGTTCCACCCGGCGACGGGGAACCTGCCGACCTCCGCGGTGGCGATCAGCGCGTCGTCGTTCGGCAACACGGTGCACCTGGTCGTCGTGGGCGCGAACGGTCATCTCTACAACTCCGACGGTGACTTCACGGCCGGCCGGTGGAACGGGTGGACGGACCACGGCGGCAACTTCAAGCGGGTCGCCAGCGCCTCGACGTCCACCAACGTCAACCACATCTTCGCCATCGACGGCAACAACCGGGTCAACGAGCTCGACGGCGACTACGCGGCCGGCAGCTGGGGCTCCTGGGCGGCGGCCGGGTCGAACGCGTTCACCGCGCAGGACGTCGCGGCGTCCGCCTCCGGCAACATCGTGCACCTCAGCGCCATCGCACCGGACGGCACCTGGTCGAACACCGACGGCGACTTCAACCGGGGCCAGTGGAACGGCTGGACCAAGATGCCCGGATCCGGCCTCAAGCGCATCGCCAGCGCCGCCGCCAACAACGTGAACCACATCTTCGCCGTCGACGGCAACAACCGCCTCCAGGAGATCGACGGCGACTACAACGCCGGCCGCTGGAGCTCCTGGAACCAGGCCGCCACCGGCGCCGACTCCATCGGCGTCGCCGCCGCCTTCACCCACTGACCGAAGAGCCCACGTACGGCGATGCCGTGACCGCCGCTCCCACCGCGTCCGGCGCGCCCGAGCCTCGTGCCGGGCCGCCGGGCGCGGTGTGTCCGTGCCGGGCCGCCGTCCGCCGTCCGCCGTCCGCCGTCCGCGTCCCGCGTACGGCCCGCACCACCCACCTTTGGGGTGCCAGATCCGGAGAATGCCATGACCCGTCCCACCGCCCTCGCCGCGGCCACCGTTGTGCTGGCCGCGGCGGGATTCGCCGCGGCCCCCGCCCCCGCGAGCGCCTCGGCCACCAGCCCGACCACAGCCCCGCCGACGGTCCGGGTCCTGCCGTTGGGCGACTCGATCACCTACGGCCGGAACAGCTGCACCGGCAACGGCTACCGGGGGCCCCTGCAGAACCTGGTCACCGCCGAAGGGCGCTTCGCCATCGACTACGTCGGCTCGCAGCAGAACGGCGTGATGGCCGACCCGGCGAACGAGGGCCACCCGGGATACACGGTCGACCAGATCAGCGACAACATCGACGGATGGCTGGCGGCCACCCACCCGGATGTCGTGCTGCTGCACATCGGCGCCAACGACCTCAACCAGTACGCCGGCGGATCGGACACCGCCGCCAAGGCGGAACGGCTGGTGAACCGGATCTTCGCGGACCAGCCCGGCGTCACCGTCATCATGCAGGGACTGGTTCCCACCATGTCCGGCATGAACAGCCCCATGCCGGACATGGCGAGGAACATCCCGGACTACAACGCCGCCCTCCAGCGACTGGAGGCCACCGAGCAGCAGGCGGGCAGGCACTTCAGGTACGTCGCCGCTCCGGCGCTGGTTCCGGCCGGCCAGGGCACGGCCACCGAGCCCGCGCAGATGTCGGACGGACTGCACCCGAACGACGCCGGCTACGCCGTGATGGGCCGGAACTTCCTGGCGCCGCTCGACCAGGCGTACAACGCCCGCTGGTACACCGGCCGCGCCGCGCAGCCCCCACGGCCGGCCAACACGGTCCGCCTGGTGAACCTGGCACCGGACGGCAGCCTGCGCAACAACGAGGGCGACTTCACCGCGGGCTCGTGGAGCGGATGGAGCAGCCTGGACGCCTCGGGGATCAAGGAGGTGACGAGCGCCGCGACATTCTCGGTGAACCGGATCTTCGCGATCGGCCGTGACGGTCGGGTGTACGAGAAGGACGGCGACTACGGCCGCGGGCAGTGGTCGGGCTGGTTCCAGCCGAGCATCGGGGCACTGCCCTCCCCGGCCGTCTCCATCACCGCCTCCTCGTTCAACCACACCGTCCACCTGGTGGTGATCGGCGCCGACGGACACCTGTACAACTCCGACGGCGACTACGAGGCCGGCCGGTGGAACGGCTGGACGGACCACGGCGGCAACTTCAAGCGGGTCGCCAGCGCCTCGACGTCCACCAACGTCAACCACATCTTCGCCATCGACGCCAACAACCGGGTCAACGAGCTCGACGGCGACTACTGCGCCGGCAGCTGGGGCTCCTGGGCGGCGGCCGGGTCGAACGCGTTCACCGCGCAGGACGTCGCGGCGTCCGCCTCCGGCAACATCGTGCACCTCAGCGCCATCGCACCGGACGGCAGCTGGTCGAACACCGACGGCGACTTCGACCGGGGCCAGTGGAACGGCTGGACCAAGATGCCCGGATCCGGCCTCAAGCGCATCGCCAGCGCCGCCGCCGACAACGTGAACCACATCTTCGCCGTCGACGGCAACAACCGCCTCCAGGAGATCGACGGCGACTACAACACCGGCCGCTGGAGCTCCTGGAACCAGGCCGCCACCGGCGCCGACTCCATCGGGGTCACCGCCGCCTTCACCCGCTGAGCCGGCGCACGGCACCGGCACACGCGCCGGCTCGTCGGCGACCCGCCTGCCGGCCCGCCGCACACGCGCGGTGCCGGGCGGCGTCCTTTCCACGGGAGTCCCGGTCGGGTGAGGGCGGTCGTCGCCGCGCATGGAAGGCAGGGCCTCCTGGCAGCTCGAAGGGCGTCTACGCCGAAGAGCCGTCCAGGAGGCCCTGTCGGCGCGGCCCTGCGGCCATCGCGGGGGCCTGCGGGTCAGGCGGTGCAGGTCGCGGCGTCCAGCAGCTTCTCGAAGGCCTTCCGGGTGGGCAGCGGGGTCGACAGGCCGCTGTTGTTCATCGAGACGGCGATCTGGCGGCGCAGGTCGGGGCTGGTGTACAGGAAGGTGCTGAAGCCGGGGATGCCACCGGTGTGGCCCCACAGTTCACCGCAGTCGGTGGTGGTCCGTTCCAGCCCGAGGCCGTACCGGCCCTGGCTCTGCGGGGTGGCCGTCATCATCTCGGCGAGCTGCGGGCGGGGCAGCAGCCGTCCGCCGAGCAGGGCGGTGATGAAGGTGTCGAGGTCGGCGGTGGTGGAGATCCCGGCGCCGGCCGCGCCCGCCATGCTCGGGTCCAGGTCGGTGACGTCCACGCGGCCGGTGGGCAGGTCGAAGTAGCCGTGGGCGTGCGGGCCGGGGATGACCGTCTCGTGGTCGGGCATGGAGGTGCCGGTCAGGCCCAGCGGGCGGATGATGCGGCGCTCGACCTCCTGCTGCCAGGTGCGGCCGGTGGTCCGCCGGATGATCCGTCCGGCCAGGACGTAGTCGGTGTTGGAGTAGTGGTAGCCCTGGCCGGGCGGGAAGTACGGCGGGTGGCCGTTGGCGAGGGCGATGAGCTGCTGCGGTGTCCAGCGGGTGTAGCGGCCGGACTCCAGCCACCGTTCGAGGGCACCGGGCGCGGTGGGGTCGAAGGCGTGGTCCTCGGTGAAGTCGAACAGCCCGCTGGTGTGGTCGAGCAGCCGGCGCAGGGTGATGTCCGCGCCGTTCGGCACCGCGCCCGGCAGCAGCCGTTCCACCGGGTCGTCCAGGCCCAGCCGTCCCTCGGCGACCAGTTGGAGGACGACGGTGGACACGAAGGTCTTGGTCACGCTGCCGATCCGGAACCGGCCAGTCGCCGAGGCGGGAGCACCGGTCGCGTCGTCGGCGGTGCCGGCGGCGCCCTTCCACAGGGTGCGGCCGTACCCGCCGACCCGGGCGAGCGAGGCCGAGGCGCCGGAGTCGACGACGGCCCGCACCGCGGCGTCCAGGGCCCCGGGGTCGACGCCCCTGTGCGGCCCCCGGCCGGCGGCGTCCCGCGCCGGGTCCTGGGCGGCGGTCACCGTCACCGCCGCGGCCGGCCCCGCCGCGCCGAGGGCACCGGCCGCCGGGGCCGTCACCCCCACCAGGCCCGCGCCCGCCAGCGCGAGCGCCACCAGGCGCGCGGCCGGACCCGTTCCGCCCCTGTGTTCCGCCATGCCCGTCCACCTTCCCGCACCCATGCCGAAGGGCGCGTGCAACTCCCCCGCGAATGACGACGACTGACACTGTGACAGCCGGACGGGCGGCGGGTCGTCCACCCACGGTCCAGGCCGGATCCGCTCCCGGACCTCCCTGGGGACGACGGGCCTCTCCCCCTCAGGGAGGGGACCGCCCCTGAGTCCCGCCCCGGGGCCCGCGGGCCCCGACCGCATCCGGGCCGGACCGCATCCGGGCCGCATCCGGGCCGGGCCCGCGGCCGGTTCGGCCGCCGAGGGCACGGGGAAATTCGGTTGCCGCGGACCGCCGTCGCGATCATGATCGCCCGCATGGACTTTTGATGACTGCCACGTCGTACGTACCTGTCGCGCGATCGACCTCGGAGCCTGACGACCGGCCCCGGGGCGATGGGGCGCGCCCCTCGTGAGCATCCGTCAGAGAGCGGGAGCCGCCGAGTGAGTTCGGCATGCCCTCCCGCTGAGTCCTGAAAGCACCCCACACACATGAATACCGACCGCAAGGCCCTGTGGGCCGTGCGTCAGTCCGCCCTGCCCACCATCGTCCGGCCCTGCCCGGACTGTCCCGGCACGCGGCACCGCGCCTCGGGGAAGATCCGCGTCAACGCGAGCGGCAAACTGCTCGACGTCTGGCTGCTGTTGAGCTGCGCGACCTGCGACCGGACCTCCAAGGTGCCCGTCCACGAACGCGTCCACGTCTCGACGCTGGAGCCGGCCCGACTGGTGGCCTACGAGACCAACGACCCGGCAGCGGTAAAGGAGTTGGTGACGAGCACGTCGCTCGCGGCGAAGAACCGGTACCGGCTCGACTGGACCGGGACGTGGGAACTGGAGACCCGGATGCCGCTGTACGCGCTCGACGACCCGAACCCGCTCCCGGTGCGGGTGCGCTTCGAGCTGCCCGCGCCGGTCCGGGTGGAACGGCTGCTCCGGCTCGGTCTCGGCCTGAGCCGGGCCGAGGTGCGCCGTCTGGTCGCGGACGGGCGGATCCGCCTGCCGTTCGCTCCGGACGCCAAGGCGCGCCAGGACTTCGAACTCACCCTCCACGGACCCGGTTCCGTCGATGCGGCCAAGCACGCGAAGTCCCTCGACGCGCCCGACGCCTGGGGCGACCACGACGAGCTCTGCCCCGACGACCTCGTCACCGAACTCAACGGCAGGGCCGACCCCCAGGCGCTGACCGCCCTGCACAAGCGCTACCGGGCGCTGAAGCGGTAGGCCGGGGCCGGGGTCCGCGGGCTGTCGGGGCCCTCGCCTAGAGTGCGGTGTCGACGGGGCCGACGGCCGGCGAGGGGGCGGGCGATGAGCGAGGCGTGGGACCGACTGCGGGCGATCATGGGAGAGCCGGTGTACACCCCGGCGCGGGTCCCGTGGGAGCGGGCGCCCGCCGAGCTGGGGGTCCAACTGCCCTCGGACTACCGGGCGTTCGTCGACCTGTACGGCGGCGCGAACCTGAACGGCGAGTGGGGCGTGTACACGCCGCAGGACAAGCCGCTCCACCGGGACGGGCCGAGCGGCCTGGCGGCCTGGCGCACCACCTCCGACCTCGACCTGCGCGACCGGATCGAGGGCGAGGAGCACCGCTGGGAGCAGCCGGGCCCGACCCCGGTGTTCCCGGCCCCGGCCCGGCTCGTTCCTGATGGAGCCCGGGTCGGCGGAGATGCCCTGGGTCAGGGCGTGAGGACCCGATGGCGAACGAACCCGTCCACCCGGGAGGCCGCCGCGTGAGCGTCGAACTGCGCCACCACACCGCCCTGTCCCCGGTCGTGCGGCGGGACCTGCTGGACGTGTACGCCGAGGTGCGGGCGCCGCTGCTGCACCTGGCGAACTACGGTCTGGCCGCGTTCACCGAGCGCCTGGGCCTGCACGCGGCCGGCCCGGGTTTCGAGCTGGTCCTGGGCTACGACGGCGGGCGGGCGGTGGGCTACGCGTACGGCAACACCGTCGAGGCCCGTGACCCGTACTGGAAGCGCATGGCGGAGCCGCTGTCCGAGGACGGCCCCCGTGCCCCGGTCCTGGCGCTGAGGGAGATCGGTGTGCGCCCGGCCTGGCGGGGCACCGGCACCGCCCGCCGGGTCCACGACGCGCTGCTGGCCGGGCGGGGTGAGGAGCGGGTGGTGCTGATGGTGAATCCGCTCGCCGGGGACGGGAAGGTGCTGCGCCTGTACGAGGGGTGGGGCTACCGGGCGTTCAACGCCCAGGCGGCCTCGGCGCACTCGCCGCGGCTGACGGTGATGGTCCGCCCGACGCGTTGACCTCCCGCGCACCCGGCGGGAGGCCCCGCGCGGGGGTGTCCTAGGCGGGCTGCGCGAGGGTGATGGTGCACAGCCGTTTGGTGGCGCGGGTCAGGGCGACGTACAGGTCCCGTTCGCCCGCGGGCCGGGCCGCGACGATGCCCTGCGGGTCGACCACGAGGGCCTCGTCGAACTCCAGGCCGCGCGCCTCGGACGCCGGGACCAGCCGGGCGTGGGCCTCGACGCCGGCGGCCGCCAGTTCCGCCACCCGGTCGTCCGCGCAGACGACGCCGAGCAGTTCGCCGGGGTGGGCGGCGTCCTGGGCCCGCAGTTCGCGCAGCAGGGCGTCGGCGAGCCGCCGCGGGGCGGCCGTGACGGTCCGCGGCTCGTCGCCGCGGCGGATCGAGCGGAGGGCCGGCTGTTCCGGGGCGATGCGCTGGAGCAGGTCCCGGGTGGTGGCGAGGATCTCCCGGGTGGTGCGGTAGCTGACGGTCAGGGTCCGCAGGTCGAAGCGGTGGCCCAGGTGGGGGGCGAGCGCCTCGTTCCAGTCCCGCGCGGTGGCCGCCGGGCCCGCCTGCGCGAAGTCGCCGACCAGGGTCATCGAGCGTCCCGGGCACCGGCGTACGATCATCCGCCACTGCATGGCCGTCAGTTCCTGGGCCTCGTCGACGACGACGTGTCCGAAGGTCTGCCGGGGCGGCCCGTCGACCAGGCTCGCCGCCTCGTCGAGGAGCGGCACGTCGGCGCCGGTCCACGGTGCGCCGGGGGTGCGCAGCAGTGACGTCCGCTGGTCGTCGGTGAGGTGGGGCAGGTGTGCGGCCAGGGCGTCGGGGTCGGTCAGCAGGGCGTCGACGACGGTGTCGGGTGTCAGGTGCGGCCAGATCTCCTCGACGGCGCGGTCCAGGTGGGTGTCGTCCAGGAGGGCGGTGCGGACGGTGTCGGCGTCGAACTCGTCGGCGCCGGTGGAGGGTCGGTCGTCGATGCCGAGGTTGCGCAGGTCCCGGGCGGCCATCTTGTCGAGGTCGATGCCGGTGAGCTGGGCGACTTCGGCGTCGAGGCGTTCCAGGGTCTCGGCGGTGCTGCGGGCGAGTTCGCCGGTCAGGGCGTCCACCAGCAGTTCCAGGAACAGGCGGCGGGCCCGGTTGTGGGCGAGGCCGCCGGTGCGGGCCGCGTCGCGGGCTTCGGCGACCTGCCGTTCGGACAGGCGTACCCACTCCTGTCCGACCCGGACGGTGAAGTCCCCGTCGGGGGCCTGGCGGGCGCGTACCGAGCGGGCCAGGGCGTCGGCGAGGTCGGCGCCGCCCTTGAGGCGTGCCGGGGCGTACGCGTCCGTGGCGCCCGGGCGGACGCCGGCCAGTTCCTCGCAGGTCGCCAGGACGACGTCGTTCTCGCCGAGGGAGGGCAGCACCTGGGAGACGTAGTCCAGGAAGCGGGTGTTGGGGCCCAGGACGAGCACGCCGCGTTCGGCGGCCTTGGGGAACGCGTAGAGCACGTACGCGGCGCGGTGCAGGGCCACCACCGTCTTCCCGGTGCCCGGGCCGCC
This sequence comes from Kitasatospora sp. NPDC002543, assembly GCF_053594915.1. Classification (NCBI taxonomy): domain Bacteria; kingdom Bacillati; phylum Actinomycetota; class Actinomycetes; order Kitasatosporales; family Streptomycetaceae; genus Kitasatospora; species Kitasatospora sp. NPDC002543. Next base: position 9,990 of record NZ_JBSFWR010000053.1, read on the forward strand.
CTGGACGACCGTGACCCCGCGGTGCGGGGAGCGGACGATCGCGTCCTGTTCGGTCTGGAGCGTGGCGACGGCCGTTCCCATCCGGCCGGTGCGCCGTTCCTGCAGTGCGGCGGCCAGCGGGCCGTCGCCGACGACGTCTGCGGGGGTCGGGTCCGAGCCGTCCAGCAGTTCGTCGCTGACGGCGACGACGGTGCGGTCGGCCAGGCTCAGGTGGCGGCGCCGGCGCAGGCCGAGCGGGTGGACCGGTGTCGCCTCGTAGAAGGCCCGGGCCGCCTCGGCCCGCCAGTCCACCAGCAGCGGCAGCTCGTCCTCGTCGCGTTGCAGGCCCAGCCGTCCGATCCGCAGGACGGTGCCGTCGGTGAGGTCGATGCGGCCGAAGACGAGTCCGCCTTCGGCGCCCTCCAGGCGGCGGACCTCGCCCGCCAGCCGTCCGGCCGCCACCTCCCGCTCGTACACCTCGCCCGCGCTGCCGGCCGTCGACGCGAGCACCCGGCCCAGCTGCGCGCGCGCCCCGGCGAGCCGCTCGTCGAACAGCTCGGCGATGGCGGACACCCGGGTCCGCTCCAGCTCGACCTGCTGTGCGGCGTTGCCGTGGATCTGCGACAAGGAAGAGCCCCCTCGTGTTTCGGATTGCGGCCCACCACTATGCAGAGCCGGTCCGGGGAAGTAAACGTTGACTTCGCCGGTGCGGGTGTGGCCGTCGGCGGCGGCCGGCGGCTTGCGGTGCCGGGGGGGGTCGGCCGGTGGACGCGGCTGGTGCGGTCAGGCCGGGCGGACGAGGCGGCTCTCGTAGGCGAAGACCACGGCCTGGATCCGGTCGCGGAGTTCGAGCTTGTGCAGGATCCGTCCCAGGTGGGACTTCACGGTGGCCTCCGCGAGGTACAGGGCGGCGGCGATCTCGGTGTTGGACAGGCCGCGGCCCACCTGGACGAGCACCTCGCGTTCGCGGGCGCTGAGGCGGCGCAGCCGTTCGTCGTGTTCGGGGCGGCGGCCGGCGGGCAGGTGCGGGCGGATGCCGTCCAGCAGGCGGCGGGTGATCCGCGGGGAGACCGCGGCGTCGCCCGCGGCGACGTCGCGGATCGCGGTGAGGAGTTCCTCGGGCCGGGTGTTCTTCAGCAGGAAGCCGGAGGCTCCGGCGTTGAGGCCGGCGAAGGCGTACTCGTCGAGGTCGAAGGTGGTGAGGATCAGCACCCTGCTGTGCGGGCAGGCTTCGACGACCTGGCGGGTGGCCTCGATGCCGTCGGTGCCGGGCATCCGGACGTCCATGAGGACGACGTCGGGGCGCAGTTGTCGGGTGAGGTGGACGGCCTGGGCGCCGTCGGCGGCTTCGCCGACGGGTTCCATGTCGGGTTGGGCGTCCAGGACGGTGCCGAAGGCCATGCGCAGCAGTGCTTCGTCGTCGGCGATGAGGATGCGGATGGTCATGCGGGGGCCGCCGTGGTGCCGGTGAGGTGCAGGCGGGTGTGGACGTGCCAGCCTCCGTCGGGTCGGGGGCCGGCGTGCAGGGTGCCTCCGTAGGCGGCGCAGCGTTCGCGCATGCCGGGGATGCCGTGGCCGGGTGGTGCGGTGGGGGCGGGCGGGGTGCCGTGGCCGGGTGGCGGGGCGGGGGCGGGTCGTGGTGGGTGGGGGCCGTCGTCGGTGACGTCCACGGTGACGGTCTCGGCGGTGCACCGGACGCGGACGGTGGCGCGGGTGCCGGCGGGGGTGTGCTTGAGGGTGTTGGTGAGGGCTTCCTGGACGAGGCGGTGGACGGTGAGTTGGGCGGTGGCGGGGATGTGGGTGTGGCCGCCGTGGACGTCGAGGCGGGTGGGGAGTCCGGCGGTGCGCATCTGGTCGGCGAGGGCGTCCAGTTGGGCGATGCCGGGCAGGGGGTGGCGGTGGGCGTCGGGTTCGTCGGCCCGCAGGATGCCCAGGGTGCGGCGCATGTCGGTCAGGGCCTGGCGGCCGGTTTCGGAGATCTGGTGCATCGCGGCGGTGGCCTTGTCGGGTGAGCGGTGCTGGGCGTAGCGGGCGGCGTCGGTGAGCGCGACCATGACGGACAGGTTGTGGGTGACGATGTCGTGCATCTCGCGGGCGATGCGGGTGCGTTCCTCGGCGGCGGCCAGGCGGGCCTGCTGTTCCTGTTCGTTTTCCAGGCGGGCGGCGTGTTCCTCGACGGCGGTGAGGTAGGCGCGGGTGGTGCGCTCGTTGACGCCGAGGGCGGCGGCGGCCACGGTCATCGCGGTGAGTGCGACGAGGAGGGTGGGGAAGGCGTCGTCGGGGGCCCAGCGCAGGCAGGCCAGCAGGACGCCGGTCTGGGTGACGGCGGCGGCCAGGAGTGTCGTGCGCCGGCCGGTGTGCGCGGCCACCGTGTGGAGGGCCACCAGCAGGGCGATGTCGGCGGGGAGTTGGGCGTCCGCGAGCCACTGGAGGAGGGCGGCGGCGGCCACGGCGGCGAACGCGGCGAGCGGGGCCCGGCGGCGCCACAGCAGGGGCAGGGCGAGGGCGGCGGTGAGGGCGGTGGCGGCGGGCCGTTCGTGCGGGGCGCGGGTGGTGGCGGCGTTGAGGAGCAGGAGGGCGGGCAGGAGGGCGTCCCGCAGGACGGGGGGCAGTCGGGTGGCGGTCCTGGCCCGGCGGGCCCGCCACCGCCGCGGGCCCGGGTCCCGTGTCCACGCCCGTGCCCGGGCCCGGGCCCACGTCGGCGTCCACGTCCGGGCCGGGTCTCGGTGGGTCCGGCCGGGTTCGGCGGCCGCCTCGGTCATCACAGGTCCCCGTCGTCGAAGTGGGCGTCATGGCGGCCCCGGCCGGGGCGCGTTGCGGGCGGCCGGGCCCGGTGCGGGATCGGGCCTGGTCGGGGCCTGGTCCGGGGGCCGCGTACCGCGCCCGGTGCCGGCCGCGGCCCTGCCACGGTAGGCGGCGGCGGGCACGCGGCGCATGCGCCCACCGTCGGACGGCGCGGGGCCGGGGTACGACCGCAGGAGGAGGCCGGTCACCTCCCGTGGTCGCAGGGCGGGCGCCGGTGCGGTGTGCCCGGTTGCCTCCGTGGTCGTACGGGGGCCTTCGCGGGCTGCTCCCCCGGTCCCGTCCGGCGGCGACCGGTGGCCGATGCGGCGGTGTGCGCCCGGCGCCGAGCATGGCCGGGTGACCGAGATCATCGCGGGACCGCACATGTCCCTCCTGGAAATCCTCGCCCTGCTGGGGGCCGTCGCGCTGGTGGTGGCGCGCTGGCTTCCCCCCGCCGCCCGCCCCCGGGTGACGATCGCGGCGGTGGCCGTGCTCGTGCCGTGCGCGCTCGGCCTGGCCGTGACGGGCGTGCGCTGGCAGCTGCTGCCGGTGCTGGCGGGCGGCGCCCTCGTGCTGCCGTTCGCGCTCCGCCCCGTGCTGCGGCCGCTGCGGCGCGGCCTCGGCCGGCCGGCGTGGCGGGCCCGCCGGTGGCTGGCGCTGCCGGGGTCGGCGGCCTGCGCGGGCCTGATCGCCGCGGGCCCGGTGGGTGCCTGGGCCTTTCCGGTGCCGGTGTTCCCGCAGCCGTCGGGCGGGTTCGCGGTGGGCACCCGGGTGGTGCAGTGGACCGACCAGGGCCGCCCCGAGACCTTCACCGCCGATCCGGACGACCGGCGCACCGTCGTCGTCCAGCTCTGGTACCCGGCGCCGAAGGCCCCGGCCGGTGCGCGGCGGGCCCCGTACCTGGGCCGTACCGGGCAGGAGGCGCGCACCGTCTCCGCCGCCCTCGCCCACGGGGTGGGCCTGCCGGGCTTCCTGCTGGACGGCGCCGCGCGGGCCCGCGGCAACGCCGTCCCCGACGCCCCGGTGGAGGCCCGGGGCGGGCGGTTCCCGGTGGTGCTGTTCTCCCCCGGCTCGGGCGGGGCGCGCACCCAGAACACCGCCTGGGCGGAGCAGTTGGCCGGCCACGGCTACGTGGTCGCCGCCCTCGACCACCCGTACGACTGCGCGGCCGTCGTCCTGGCCGACGGCCGCACCGTCACCTCGCGGACCGCCTCCAGCGGCGACCGGGACAAGGACGAGGAGCTGGCGGCCGGCTGGACGGCGGTGCGGGCCGCCGACCTCGGCTTCGTCCTCACCCGTCTGGAGGCCCTGGACCGCGGTGAGGGTGCCGACCCGCTGAGCGGGCGCCTGGACACCGGCCGGGCCGCGGTGGCCGGGCACTCCATGGGCGGCGCGGCCGCTCTGCAGGCGGCCCGGCGGGACCACCGCTTCCGGGCCGTCGTCGACCTGGACGGCTTCCCCCACGGCCCCGCCACGCCCGCCCTCGTCCAGCCGGCGCTCGCGCTCACCCAGGCGATCACCCCGTCGACCGACCCGCGCTACCTGCCCCGTCTCACCGAGGCGCTCGCCTCCGCCACCGCGCCGGGCTACCGGCTGACCGTCCCCGGCGCCGCGCACCTCACCTTCACGGACGGGCCGCTGTACCTGCCGCCGGTGCCCTCGCTCGTCGGTTCCCTGGGCCGTACCGAGGGGCCGCGCGTCGTCGCCGCGGCCACCCTCGCCTTCCTGGACGCCACCGTGCGGGGCTCCTCCGGCGACCCGTCCGGCGCGCTGTCGGCCTACGGCAGCCTCACCGTCCGCCGCCCGGACGGCGGCCGCTGACCGGGCGGCGGCCGCTGACCGGGCGGCGGCCCGTCCCCTCCGCGCCGACCGTCCCGGGCCGGGGCGCTCGCGCGGCGGGCGGCCGCGAGCCGGGGGTGCGCCGGGGTGCGCCGGACGGGCCAAGGCTCCGTTGACGGCCGAGCGGCGCCCCTCTACAACGGAGCACAGGCCCCGGTCCGCGGCGCAGCACCGGCCCCGGACGCGGTGGGCGGTGTCCCGGCACGCCCCGCCACCGGGGCGCCCCGACCGGTCCCGAGCGGTCCCGCGGTATCCGGACGGTCCCGGCGGTGGTCCCGAGTGGTCCCGAGTGGTCCCGAGAGTTCCTGAGGAGCGACGGCCATGGCTCCAGACGACAGCGAGTGCCCGGTGCTGGACATGACCGCCCGGGACCCCCACCGGCAGAACACGCGGCTGCGCAGCGCCGGGCCCGCCGTGCGGGTCGAGCTGCCCAACGGCGTCATCGCCTGGTCGGTGACGCGCAGTTCGGTGATCCGCGCGCTGACGGGTGACCCGCGGATCTCCCGCGACCCGCGCAAGCACTGGCCCGGGCTGGCCGAGCTGCCCGAGGGGTGGCCGATGGGGCCGATCGCGCTGCAGGAGAACTTCTTCAACCTCTACGGCGCCGAGCACCGCTCGGGCCGGCGCCGGATGGCGCCCTCGTTCGCGCCGCGCCGGGTGGCCGCGCTGCGGCCCGGGATTGCGGCGACGACCGCCGGCCTGGTCGGCGCGCTCGGCGCGCTGGGCCCCGGCGAGGCCGTGGACATCCGCCGGGCGCTGTCCCTGCCGCTGACCATGTCGGTGATCTGCGACCTGTTCGGTGTGCCGGCCGGGATGCGGCCCCGGATCGGCCGGGTGATGGACTCCCTGCTGAAGACGTCGGCGACGACCGGGCAGATGGCGGCCTGGCGCGCGGAGATGGACGCGGCGCTGGCCGAGCTGCTGGACCTCAAGCGGCGCGAGCCGGGGCCCGACCTCGCCAGCGACGTGGCCGCCCTCCCGACCGGGGAGGGGACGGGCCGCACCGAGCAGGAGTCCCGCGACACGCTGTTCCTGATGCTCGGCGCCGGGTACGAGACCGCGGTCAACCTCATCACCAGCGCCGTCCAGGCGCTGCTCACCCACCCCCGCCACCTGGCCGCCGTCCGCGAGGGCGCGCTGAGCTGGGAGGACGTCGTGGAGGAGACCCTGCGCCACGAGGGCCCGGTGATGCACCTTCCGCTGCGCTACCCGCTGGAGGACGTCGACCTGGGCGAGGGCGTGGTCATCCGGCGGGGCGAGCCGATCCTGCTGGGGTTCGCCGCGGCCGGCCGGGACCCGCAGGCCCACCCGGACCGGCCGGACGAGTTCGACCCGGCGCGCCCCGACAAGGAGCACCTGGCCTTCGGCTACGGCCCGCACTTCTGCCTCGGCGCGCCGCTGGCCCGGCTGGAGGCCGAGGTGGCCCTGGACGGCCTGTTCGGCGCCTACCCCGGCGCCGTCCTGGACCCGTCCAGGGCGGCGCCCGCCGCCCGGCTGGAGTCCGCGATCATCAACGGGCCGGCCGAGCTGTGGGTCGTGCCGGTGCCGGTGCCCGCTACGGGAGGGTGATCGGGCTCGGCTTCTGCTTCAGGGTCTGCAGGCACAGGGTGTACTTGTCGCTGCCCCGCTTGTAGGTGAAGTAGCCGTCGGCGGTGGGGTAGGAGCGGCGGCACACGCCCTGGCCGTCGGTGGTGTCGTCCTCGCGGCCCACGACGCGGGCGTCGGCGTCCGGGCCGGAGCAGGGCACCACCTCGACGTCGGCGTTGGCGTCGAGGAGACCGGGCAGGACGATCTGGTTCTTGTTGTGGATGCAGTCGCCGGCCTTGGCGAACTCGGGGTCGCCCTTCTCGATGAAGACGATCAGCGAGACCAGGAGCACCGGGATGAGCGCGCCGAAGACGGCGGGCCGCAGGTAGACCGGGCGGCCCGGGTCCATCGGCGCGAGGGGCGCGCCGGGCAGCGGCGGCGCCAGTTTGTTGACCTTCAGGCGCTGCGGGACGTTGAGCAGCATGATGATCGGGTTGACGATCATCGAGGGGATGCCCCACCAGCCCTGCCAGAGGCTGTCGGAGGTCATCTCGCGGTGCGCGGTGATGCCGCAGCCGCGGCAGTAGGGGCCGCTGCGCTTGAAGTACTTCAGGATGACGACGAGGCCCAGGTGGCCGCGGAAGGTCGCGTTGACGGCCGGGACGGATCCGCAGTAGCGGCAGGCGAGTTGGCCCTCGCCGTAGGCGGGCGCGGCCTGGACCGCGGCCGGGGCGTGCGGGGCCGGGGCCGGGGCGTGCGGGGCCGGGGCCGGGGCGTGCGGGGCCGGCTCGGTGGGCTGAGTGGAAATGGTGGATCCCCCGTGACGATCATGAATGTGTGCGCCGCAACCTACCGCCGCACGGCAGCGCCGGGGCCCGCCCGGGGCACCGGCGGGCGCAACGTTCGCCGAACCGTGATCCCAAATCAGTCGATCGGCGTCGAAACTCCCCCCGCCCGCACCCCGGCCCGTACCCCCGCTCGGGGCCCGGGCGGGCGCCCGGGCCCGCCGCCTCCCTCAAGGCGGCGGGGCCGGGCCGTGCGGCGGGACGCCGGGTGGGGCGTCAGGCGGGGCGGATGCCCGGGTTGCCGGCCTCGGTGGTGAAGGAGGCGGCGGTGGACAGGGTGCCGCCGGGGCGGGTGATGTGGGAGACCACCCGGTAGTCGGCGCGGGCGCGGTGGCGGTCCAGGGTGAGCACGGTGTAGCCGCGGCGCCCGTCGTAGAACTTCATGTGCGGGTTGGCCGACATGAGGTTGCTCCAGTTGGACGGCTTCTCCTCGCCGTCGCCGTCGCTGCTGATCGAGGTGCCGACGAACTCCACGCCCACCGTGCGCGAGGCCGGGTCGTTGAAGTCCCGCTTGACGTCCAGGGCGTAGGCCACGTGGACGTCGCCGGTGAGCAGCACGAGGTTCTCGACGCCGGAGCGGTCGACGGCCTGCAGGAAGCGCTCGCGGGCGGCCGGGTAGCCGTCCCAGGCGTCCATGGAGAGCTTGGAGCGGTCGGCGGTGGTGTTCTTGCGGCGGGAGAAGACGACCTGCTGGGGCACCACGTTCCAGGTGGCCTTGGAGCGGCGCAGGCCCTCGGCGAACCAGCGTTCCTGGGTGGCGCCCATCAGGGTGCGCTTGGGGTCGTCGGACTCGGGGGTGGGGTACTGCCAGCCGTCGCCGTTGGCCTGGTCGTCGCGGTACTGGCGGGTGTCGAGGATGTCGAACTGGGCGAGCCGGCCGAAGTGGACGCGCCGGTAGAGGGTCAGGTCGGTGCCGTGCGGCTGGGGCATGCGCAGCGGCTGGTTCTCCCAGTAGGCGCGGTAGGCGGCGGCGCGGCGGGCGATGAAGGGGGCCGGGTCCTGGTTCTTCTCGGGGATGCCGGCGGCGTAGTTGTTCTCGACCTCGTGGTCGTCCCAGGTGACGTACCAGGGGTGGGCGGCGTGCGCGGCCTGGAGGTCGGGGTCGGTCTTGTAGAGGGAGTAGCGCAGCCGGTAGTCCTCCAGGGTGGTGGTCTCGTGGTTGTAGTGGGCGGGCAGGGTGCGGTCGGTGTACTTGCGGTCGCCGCCGGCGGCGTCGATGCCGTACTCGTAGATGTAGTCGCCGACGTGGAAGACGGCGTCGACGTCCTCGTTCGCCAGGTGGCGGTAGGCGGTGAAGTAGCCGTCCTCGTAGGCCTGGCAGGAGACGAAGGCGATGCGGGCGCTGTCGAGCTTGCGGCCCTGCGGCGGGGCGGTGCGGGTGCGGCCCACGGGGCTGGTCCAGGAGCCGACGGTGAAGCGGTACCAGTACGGGCGGCCGGCGTCGAGGTCGTCGACGTCCACGTGGACGGCGTAGTTGAACTCGGCGTGGGCGCGGGCGGTGCCGCGGCGCTCGACGCGGCGGAACCTCTCGTCGCGGGCGATCTCCCAGGTGACCTTGACCGAGCCGGTGGGCGGCAGGCCGGAGCCGGGCTCCAGCGGGCGCGGGGCCAGGCGGGTCCACAGCACGACGGCCTCGGAGGTGGCGTCGCCGGAGGCCACGCCGAGGGTGAAGGGGTTCTCGCCCAGGGCCCGCGGGGCGATCTCGGCGGCGTCGTCGGCGTGCGCGGAGGGCAGGTTGACGCCGAAGGCGAGTGCGGCGGCCGCCGAGGTGACGGTCAGGAAGCGGCGCCGGTCCAGGCGGGCGGCGGCCTCGCGCAGCATCCGGTCGGGCGTGGGGCGGTCGGCGGGGCGGGTCATGGGGGTGGTGGCCTTTCGCAGCTCGGGGGGTGTGCGAAGGGAATTGGAGTGGACCGCCCCGTACTGCGGGGGTCGGGATTCCGGCAGCAGAGTGATCATCTGATGGGAGAGACGTGAAGGTCCGGCATATCCCCTGGGCCGGGAGGAATCAGGCGTGACGTCCCATTCCGTACGGGTCCGGGTGGTGTCCGGGCCGCCGGGGCGGGCCGGGGTGGGGCCGGGCCGGGCCGGGGTGGGAGATTCGTGAACGCCGGCCGGGCCCGGACGGCGCCCGTGCAAGGCGGAGGTCAAGCCCGGGGCCGGACGGCGGGCCGGGGCGGGCGACGGGACGGCTGCCGGCTTCGGGCGGGCACGGGCGGGCACGGGCGGGCCCCGCGGCCTCCGGGGAGGCGGCGGGGCCCGGGGGGGTTCCCGACGGCGGGGTCCGCTACAGCTTGGCGGCCGAGAAGGTGTCGCACTGGGCGAAGTCGCCACTGCGGTACCCGGTGGTGAACCAGGCCTTGCGCTGCTCCGCGGAGCCGTGCGTCCAGGCCTCCGGGTTGATCCGGCCGACGGCGCTCTGCTGGATCCGGTCGTCACCGACGGCCGCGGCCGCGTCCAGGCCCTGGGCGATGTCCTGGTCGGTGAGCGAGGCGATCAGCGGGCGGCCGGTGGAGGGCTGCGGGGTGGTGGTCGCGTGGTGCGCCCACACCCCGGCGTAGCAGTCGGCCTGCAGCTCCAGGCGCACCGAACCGCTGTTGGCGCCCTGGCGGTCGTTGCCGACCTTCTGCATCGCGCCGGTGAGGTTCTGGACGTGGTGGCCGTACTCGTGGGCGACGACGTAGGACTCGGCGAACGGGCCGCCCTTGGCGCCGAAGCGGGCGGACAGCTCGTTGAAGAAGCCGAGGTCGAAGTAGGCCTTCTTGTCACCGGGGCAGTAGAAGGGGCCCACCGCGGAGGTCGCCGACCCGCAGGCGGTGGAGACCTGACTGGTGAACAGCACCGTCTCGGCGTTCTTGTACGGGACCTTCGCGGCGCGCGGCAGCTCGTTGCGCCAGAACTCCTGGACGCTGTTGGTGACCGCCACGATCCGGCAGTCCTGGCGCTTGTTGGCGTCCGCGCCGGTCTTGCAGGACTTCTGCGCCTCGCCCTCGGTGCGCACGCCGGCGGAGGAGGAGCCGGAGGAACCGGAGCCGGAGGACAGGCCCAGCAGCTGCGGGTCCACGCCGAGGACGACCGCGAACAGCACCGCGATCAGGCCCACGGCCCCGCCGCCGATGGCGACCTTCCCGCCGGGGATGCCGCGCCGGTCGTCCACCTGTGAGGTGTCGAGGTCGCCCTGGTCGTCGAACTGCATGTGCCTGTGCCTGCCCGCTTCTGTCGTTCGGTCGCTTTTGTGCGCTTCGGTGACGGTCTGTACCACCGGTGGCCCGCCCAGCCTACGGGCCCCGGGGCCCGGCACGCCGCAGCGGGGCCCGGTGGCCCTCCGTACCCGTCGGCGTGGGCGGCCGCCGGGGCGGCCCGGCCCTCCCGTGGGGCGGGGAGGGCCGGGCGGCGGGCTCAGCCGGCCGGCGGCGGTGCGGGGGCGTAGCCGGCCGGGCGGGTGGTGAAGGTGCCGCGGCCCTGGGTGCGGCCGCGCAGGCGGCCCGCGTAGCCGAAGAGTTCGGCGAGCGGGACGAGCGCGTTCACCCGGGCCGCGGCGCCGGGGCCGGGGCCGGGCTCGGTGGCGCGGACGTGGCCGCGGCGGGCGGCGAGGTCGCCGAGGACGGTGCCGAGGGCGTCCTCGGGCACGGTGACGTCCACCTCGGCGAGCGGTTCCAGCAGGTGCAGGCGCGAGGCGCGCAGGGCTTCGCGCAGGCCGTTGCGGGCGGCGGTGCGGAAGGCGAGTTCGGAGGAGTCCTTGGGGTGGGTGGCCCCGTCGGTGAGGGTGACGGCGACGCCGGTGACCGGGTGCCCGCCGAGCGGGCCCTCAGCGAGGGCGTCGCGGCAGCCGGCCTCGACGGCCTGCACGTACTCGCGCGGCACGCGTCCGCCGGTGACGGTGGAGGTGAACGCGAACTCCCCTTCGGCGTCCGGTGGCAGGGGGTGGACGTCGAGGACGAGGTGGGCGAACTGGCCCGCGCCGCCGTCCTGTTTGGCGTGGCGGTGGACGAAGCCGGTGACGCCCCGGAGCAGGGCCTCGCGCAGCGCGACCGCGGGGCGCCCGATCACCGCTTCGACGCCGGCCTCGCGCCGGATCCTCTCCACCGCGACCTCCAGGTGCAGTTCGCCCAGGCCGGACAGGGTGCGCCGGCCGGTTTCGGGGTCGGTGGCCACGCGCAGCGAGGGGTCCTCCTCGGCGAGGCGGGCGAGGGCGGTGGCGAGTTTGTCGGTGTCGGCGGTGCGGCGGGCCTCGACGGCGACGGTGACGACCGGTTCGGCGCTCACGGGTGCCTCCAGGACGATGGGGTGGTCGGGGTCGCACAGGGTGGCGCCGACGCGGGTGTGCCGGGGGCCGATGACGGCGACGATGTCGCCGGCCCGGGCGTGTTCGGTCTCGGTGTGGCGGTCGGCCAGGACGGTGAGGATGCGGGCGACGCGTTCGCGGCGGCCGGTGGCGGTGTCGAGCACGGTGGCTCCCTTGCGCAGGGTTCCGGCGTACAGGCGCAGGTGGGTCAGGCGCCCGGTCGGGGCGGCGGTGACCTTGAACGCCAGTGCGGTCAGGGGCTGTCGGGGATCGGCCTCGCGCTGCTGGGCGCGGTCGGCGGAGCGGGTGGGCGGGACGTCGAGCGGGGAGGGGAGGTAGGCGACGGCGGCGTCCAGGAGCGGTTCGATGCCGCGGTTGCGGTAGGCGGAGCCGCACAGCACCACGACGGCCTCGCCGGTGCGGGTGAGGTCGCGCAGGGCGGCGGTGAGGGTGGCGGCGCTCAGCGTGGCGTGGGCGCAGTACTCCTCCAGGGCGTCGGGGTGCCGTTCGGCCACGGCCTGGGCCAGGGCGCGGCGGCGTTCGCCGGCCTCGGCCCCGAGGTGGGCGGGGACGGGGCCCTCCTGCGGGGTGCCGTCGTCGTGCCAGGTCAGGGCGCGCAGGTGGACCAGGTCGACGACGCCGGTGAACGACTCCTCGGTGCCGATGGGCAGTTGGACGGCCAGGGGGCAGGGGTGCAGGCGTTCGCGGATGGCGGCGACGGCGGTGTCAAGGTCGGCGCCGGCGCGGTCGAGCTTGTTGACGAAGGCGATGCGCGGCACGCCGTGGCGTTCGGCCTGGCGCCACACCGACTCGCTCTGCGGCTCGACGCCGGCGACGGCGTCGAAGACGGCCACCGCGCCGTCGAGCACGCGCAGGGAGCGTTCGACCTCGTCGGCGAAGTCGACGTGGCCGGGGGTGTCGATGAGGTTGATCCGGTGCCCGGCCCAGGCGCAGCTGACGGCGGCGGCGAAGATGGTGATGCCGCGGGCGCGTTCCTGGGGGTCGAAGTCGGTGACGGTGGTGCCCTCGTGGACCTCGCCGCGCTTGTGGGTGGTGCCGGTGAGGTAGAGGATCCGTTCGGTGACGGTGGTCTTGCCGGCGTCGACGTGGGCGAGGATGCCGAGGTTGCGGACGGCGGCGATGGCGCCGGTCGCGGTCGCGGCGGTGGTGCTGCTGGTGGTGACCGCGGTGGTGGTGACGGCGGTGGTGGCGTGGGTGCGCATGGCCCGGGTGCCTTTCGGGGCGGTTCTCTCCTGGGGTGGGCGCGCGATTGTGCGGCAGTGCCGACGGGTCGTCGGGTTCCGGCGCGTGGACGGGCCCGGGGGCCGGTGGCACGGCGGTGTCAGACGGTGTCAGACGGTGGCGGCACTGCTCCGGTGCCGGCCGCGCAGCGGGCACCGGGAGGCGCGGGACACCAGGATCACCTCGTACCGCGACGCGGGAGAGGGGGCGGCGGCGCTGTGCTTCGGCATGGCCGCTCGCCTCCTCTCCTGGTTGCCGTCGTCGCGGTCGTCACGGTCGTCACGGTCGGGCCGGGTGTGTGGGCGCGGCCGCGTGGCGAGTGTAGGGACCGCGGGTCGGGCGGGGCGAGGGGTTTTACGGGGCCGGGCTGCGCGGCGCGGTGAAGCGCAGGACCGGCTCGGACCAGCCGTCGTCGGGCACCCCGGCGTCCAGGGCGGCCGCGAGGGCCCGTTCCTCGTAGCCGAAGTGGGAGTCCATGATGGCCGCGAGCCCGTCGAGTTCGCCTCCGATGGCCTCCAGGTCGGCGCCCGGGGTGGCGGCGGCCAGGGCGGCGAGGTCGCGCACCCGGGTGAGGATGTCGGTGATCAGGCCGTGGTCCTCGACGAGTTTTCCGATGGTCGGCGCCAGGTCGGGGCGTTCGCGCAGGAGTCGGGCGAACAGGCCGCCGTCCTCGCCCTGGTGGTGGTTGGTCAGGGCGGCGCAGAAGGCCAGGCAGTGGGTGAGGAGCCGGCCCTCGCCACCGCTGCCGTCGGTGCCGCCGTGGGCGCCGGTGTCGCCGTAGGCGTCGGTGTCGGCGTCGATGTCCGGGTGGCGGGGGCGGCCGAGGCCTGCCCGCAGGTCGGCGAGGCGGCGGCGCAAGTCCCGGTGTGCCTGGGAGAGTTGGAGACTGAGGGCGGCCGTACGGCCGGAGGAGGGGGAGGCCACGGAGGCGGTCCCTTCGGTTGCGCACCTCCATGCCTGACGCAGTCCGTCACCGGCACGCGATGCTCGCGCCATCCGATCACGTGGCCCGGGCCGCGGGCAAGCGTGGGGCCGGAGCCGCAGGCAAGCGCGGTGCCGGGGCCGGGGCGGCGCATCGGGGCGAGGGCGCCGTCACGCCTCGCCACGCCTGGCCACGCCTCTCCGTCACGCCCCGCCGGCGAGGTCGCGCAGGGTGGCCTCGGCCTTCGGGGTCAGGACGAGCGGCCCCTGGCCGGTCGTCCACACGGCCCGGATGTCCAGGCTCCGCAGGCGCCAGCCGTCGCGGGTGCGCACCGCCTCGCCGGTGAACGTGCCGCCGACGTCGAAGTGGCCGCCGGGCCGCTCGCCCCGCGCCTGCTGGGTCGAGGGGAGGTGGACGTGCGCCATGAGGGCGTTCCAGCGCACCGCGGCCCGGTCCCCGTCCAGGTCGATCATGTAGTTGGCGCCCACGTGCTGGGTGCGCTCGAACTTGCCGAGGGTGGCCTGCTCGGACTCGGCCAGCCCCTCGATCCCCTCGTGCTCCCCCACCGGCGAGGTGATCCGCACGTCGGGGGTGAAGTAGCGCCGCGCCCACGCCTCGTCGAACCGCCCGCCCGCGCGGGGCGCCGTGTCGAGGCTGAGCAGGTAGCCATCGATGAGGCCGGTGATGTCGGCCCGGTCGGTGAGGACCCGGACCCGCCGTTCCAGAGCGGCGAGGTCCGCGGTGGTGGTGGTGCTGGTCATGGGCGTCGCTCCCGGGGTCTCGGTGGTGCGCGGCCGGTCCGGTCGCGCACCACCGAGGCTAGGACCTCAAGTCGGCTTGAGATCAAGGAGTCGGGCCGGAGCGCGCCGGCCCCGTCCGGAGGCGGTCCTCGGTGCCGGGTCCGGCGGCCGGGGCGGGTCCGGCGGCGGCGGGTCCGGCAGCGGGGGCGGGTCCGGCAGCGGGGGCGGGTCCGGCGGCGGCGGCGGGTTCGGCAGCGGGCTGCTCGGCCGTCCCGGCGCGCGGGCGTCCGAGCAGGATCCCGGCGACCACCAGGGCCAGCCCCGCGCCCTGGCGCACGCCGAAGGGGTCACCGTCCAGCGCGGTGCCCAGCAGCACGCCGGTGAGCGGGTTGAGCAGTCCCAGCAGGCCCACGGTGCCGGCCGGCAGGTGGCGCAGTCCGGCGAACCAGCAGGTGAAGGCGAGCGCGGTGGCGACCACGGTGGCGTAGCCGAAGGCGAGCAGGGTGGGCCCGTCCACGGCCGGGGGCGCGCCCTCGACGGCGGCGGCCAGCGGCAGCAGCACCAAGGCGCCGGCGGTCAGCTGCCAGGCGGTGGCGGCGAGCGGGTCGGCGCCCTCGCGCCAGCGGGCGGCCAGCACGTAGCCGACGGAGGAGACCAGCATCGCGGCCGCCGAGGCCGCCAGCCCGGCCCAGCCGATCCCCTCCCCCGGTCCGGCCAGGGCCATCGCGACCCCGGCCAGGCCCACCGCCGACCCCGCCAGGTGGGCGCGGCGCGGGCGTTGTCCGGCCAGCGCCCAGGCGGTGAGCAGCATGGCCAGCGGGGAGGCGGCCATGACGGTGGCGGCGGCGCTGGTGGGCAGCAGTTGGGAGGCGAGGTAGAGCAGGACGAAGAAGGCGGCGGTGTTGAGCAGGCCGAGCAGGGCGCTGCGCCACCACCACGGGCCGTGCGGGCGGCGGCGGGCGAGGGCGAGCAGCAGCAGGCCGGCGGGCAGGGCGCGCAGGGCGGCGCCCCACAGTGGGCGGTCGGCGGGCAGGTGGGTGTGGGTGACCCAGTAGTTGGCGCCCCAGGCGACGGGGGCGAGGGCGGTGAGCAGCACCCACCGCTTGGTGGCTTCCATGGAAGGCAATATAGCTTCCTGGGAAGCTACCGGAGTAGGGTGGCCTCCATGGAGACCGACCGGCAGCACGAGGACCGCGACCGGCGGCAGGGCCCCGGCCCGCGCGGGGACCACGGCGGGGAGCACCGCGAGGACCACGGCGGGGAACACGGCGGGGAGGGCTGCGAGGACCACGTGGCCCGGGTCCAGGCGGCGTGGCGGCGCGAGCGCCCCGACCTCGACGTCTCGCCGCTGGCCGTCATCGGGCGCCTGCACCGCCTGGCCGCCCGGCTGACCGCGGAGCTGACCCTCGTCTACCAGCGCTACGGCCTGGGCGAGGGCGAGTTCGACGTCCTCGCCGCGCTGCGCCGCGCCGGGGCGCCGTACGAGCGGGCGCCGGGCGAGCTGGCCGCGCACACCATGGTGACCACCGGGGCGATGACCAAGCGGATCGACCGTCTGGAGCGGGCCGGACTGGTCACCCGCCGTCCGGCCGCCGACGACCGGCGCGGGCGCGTGGTCGCCCTCACCGACGCCGGCCGGCGACTGTTCGACGAGGCGTTCACCGCTCACATCCGCAACGAGCACCGCCTGCTGGGCCACCTGGACCCGGAGGAGGCCGCCGCGCTGCAGGGGCTGCTCACCGCCTGGCAGCACCGTCTGGACGGCGGCGGGGGCGGCGGGGGCGCTTCCGGCGACCGGTGACGGCCGCCGCAGGAGCAGGGCGACGGCAGGGGCGGGGGTAGGGGCGACCGCGGCGGGGCGCTTGGGGGGGCGCCCGCGGGGGCGGGGGAGCCGGTGCGGGAGGCCGTACCGGGCCGCCGGTCGCGGGGAGCCGGGCGGTGGCGGCGGGCCGTGAGAAGCTGCCCCATGACCAGCGCACCGCCCCCGCCCGACCCCCCACCGCCCTCCCCCGCTCCCCCGCCCGGCTGGAAGAACCCGGAGGTGCGGGCCGAGCGGCGCCTGGTGGCGATGCTCCAGGAACTGCGGGTGCTGCAGACCGGCGTGCAGATCGTCTTCGCCTTCCTGCTGGGCGTCGCGTTCACCCCCCGCTTCGCCCAACTCACCGACGCCCAGCAGGACATCTACGTCGTCACCCTGCTGCTGTCGGTCATCGCCGCGGCCGTGCTGGCCACCCCCGTCGCCCTGCACCGCGGCCTGTACCGGCACCCGGGCAAGGAGCGGATCGTCGCGGTCTCGGCGCGCATCGCCCAGGCGGGACTGCTGCTGCTCGCCTCCGCCTTGAGCGGCGCGGTGCTGCTGGTCCTGGACGTCGTCCTCGGTACGGCGCCGGCGGTGCCGATCACCGTCGCGATCGCGCTGGCCTTCGTGGTGCTGTGGTTCGTCCTGCCCTGGGCGGTGCGCCGGGCCGCCACCCGCGACCGGCTCTGACCGGGCCCGGCCCGACCTGGCCTGGCCTGGCCTGAGCCGACCCGAGCCGGCCGGGCGGGCTCCGTGCGGGCCCCGGCCGGCCGCCCGCTGCCGCCGCCCGCACCGGAGTTGTACGGGCGGCGGACCACGGACCGGGCCGGGACCGGCTGCCGGGCGCCGGGGGCCGGGCCGGGAGGCGCACCGCGGGCCGCCTCCCCCACCCCACAGAGCCCACCCGCACCCCGAACCGTTTACCGTTCCGGTATGCATACCGACGAAATCCCGTGGGACGTCCTGTTGATCGGCGGTGCTTCCGGCATCGGCAAGAGCCGCGCCGCGGCCCTCCTGTCCGCCCGGCACGGGGCGTTCGTGGTCGAGTTCGACGACGTCGTGGCCGCCCTCCAGGCCGCCACCACCCCCGACGGCCATCCCGGGCTGCACCACTTCGCCGCCGTGCCCGACCCCGACGCGCTGCCCGCCGAGCGCGTCCTGGAACTGCAGATCGCCACCGCCGGCGCCCTGGACGACGCGCTGCTCGGCGTCGTGCGCAACCGGCTCACCGTGGACGTGCCCGCGATCGTCGAGGGCGACTACCTCACCCCGGCCGCCGCGGCCCGGGCCGTCGCCGAGGCGGCCGGGCAGGGCCGGCGGGTGCGCGCGGTCTTCCTGCACGAGGGCGACCCGGAGCACATCGGCGCCAACTACGCGGACCGGGAGCCGGATTGCGGTCCGCAGCCCGGGCGCGCGGCCGTCAGCGCGCGCTACAGCGACTGGCTCGCCGGGCAGGCCCGCGCCCACGCGCTGCCGGTGGTCGACTGCCGGCCGTACGCCACGCTGCCCGAGCGCCTGGCCGCCGCCCTGGCCTGACGGCGGACGGCGGGAGCGGCGGGCGGCGCCGGTGCGGCGGGGCCGGCGGGCGGCGGCGGGCGGTGGGGTGTGCCGGAGGGTCAGGCGTCCTCGATGTCCGAGATCAGCTTGGTGCTCAGGTCGCTCTGCACCGCCAGCCGGGTGTGCCCGGCGTCGGGGCCGGTGCCCCAGGTCAGGGTGACCGTGGTGAACAGGTGCCCGGCGCCCGAGTCCTGGTAGCGCACCTCCCAGTGCGTGGGCACGTCCTGGGCGCGCAGCACGCCGTCGGCGTGGTTGGCCTCCTCCCAGGCGGCCAGCCGCCGGCGCAGGTCCTCGGTCAGGTAGTGGGCGCGCAGGTGGTCGCCCAGGTCGTCGGTTCCGTCGTCGACGGCGTCGATGTAGGCGCCGTAGAAGTCGGCGACCCGGTCGACCGCGGAGTCGGGGCTGCCGCCGCGCACGGCGGAGCCGGCGGCCTGGTCGTTCTCGTCGTCGGGCATGAGCTTCCCCTCCCGTCGGGCCGGGGCGGCTCGTCGGCCCCGGCCGGTCACAGGTGACCTCGACGGGCCCAACGAGCCGCCCCGGCCGGGGGTTACGGCCGGCGGGGTCACTGCCGGGCGCACTGTCCGTCGTCGTAGGCGGCGCGCGCCGCGAGCACCTGGGGCATGTGGCACTCGGCCCAGGCCTTGATCTGGCGGACGAGCGGCAGCAGGTCGCGTCCGAGCGCGGTGAGCTCGTAGTCGACGCGGGCCGGCACCCCGCCGGTGACGGTGCGGCTGACCAGGCCGTCGCGTTCCAGGGCGCGCAGGGTCTGGGTGAGCATCTTCTCGCTCACCCCGGCCAGGCGCCGGCGCAGGCCGCTGTAGCGCAGCGGCCCGTCGGCGAGGGCGTTGACGACGAGGCTGGTCCACTTGTCGCCGATCCGGTCGAGGAGTTGGCGGGCCGGGCACCAGGCGAGGTAGGCGTCGTAGGCGGCCGCCTCGGCGGCGCGGCGCTGGGCGGCGGTCGTGGTGGTGGGCACCGGCCCACTCTCCTTTCCGTGCGGTACGCACCTTCGGGTACGTCCTTCCCCGTGGAGAGTAACTCTCCTTAGGTTGGGTGCAGTTGTCGAGGCGTGAGGGGTGTGGGTGCGATGCGTGCCGTGGTGGTGCGGGAGTTCGGCGGTCCCGAGGTGCTGGAGGTGGCACAGGTGCCGGTGCCGCAGCCGGGGCGGGGCCGGGTGCGGGTGCGGGTGGCGGCGGCCGGGGTGAACCCGGTGGACGCGGTCACCCGCTCCGGGCTGCTCGCCGAGGCCGGACTGATGGCCGCGCGGGCGGTCACCGGCATCGGCTGGGACGTCGCGGGGACGGTGGACGCCGTCGGCCCCGACGTGGCCGGATTCGCGCCCGGGCAAAGGGTGGTGGGCCTGCGCGACCGTCTGGACACCGACCTCGGCACCTACGCCGAGCACGTCGTCCTGGACGCGGACGCCCTCGCCCCGGCCCCGGCGGACGTCCCCCTCGCCCACGCGGCCACGCTGCCGCTCAACGGCCTCACCGCGCTGCAGGCGCTCGACCTGCTCGGCCTGCCGGCCGGCTCCACCCTGCTGGTCACCGGCGCGGCGGGCGCGGTCGGCGGCTTCGCCGTCGAACTGGCCGCCCTGCGCGGCCTGCGGGTGGTGGCGCTCGCCGGGGAGGACGACGAGAAGACGGTGCGCGAACTGGGCGCCGAGTGGTTCGTGCCGCGCACCGCGCCCGATGTCGCCGAGGCCGTACGGCAGTCGGTGCCCGGCGGGGTCGACGGGGCGATCGACGCCGCCCTGCTGGGCGTACGGGCCCTGGGCGCGGTGCGCGGGCGCGGCGCCTTCGTCGCGGTCGCGGCGGGCAGCGCGCCGGTGGCCCTGCGCGGCATCCGGGTCGCCAACGTGTGGATCACCGCCGACGGGCCCGCCCTCGCCCGGCTGTCCGCCCTCGTGGCCGACGGCCGGCTGACCCTGCGGGTCGCCGACACGCTGCCCCTGGAGCAGGCCGCCCACGCCCACCGCCGCCTGGAGGCCGGCGGCCTGCGCGGCCGCCTGCTGCTGACGCCCTGACCGGCGTCGCGGGGAACGCGGAAGGCCTGCTCCCGTCACGGGGCAGGCCTTCCGCGATGTGATCCGCGTCACGGCGGGGCTGCGGCAACAGCGCTCCGCCCGGAAAGGCCGTCCGGGTCGAGGGGAAGGACTCTCGGTCCGCAGTCTTCCCGCCGGCGGCTCTTCGACCAAGCGGGCCGGACGACTTCGGACACTCCCGGACAGCGGCCCGCCGCGAGCAGCCGCGATCCCGGCGCCGCGGGCGCGGGCGGGCGGACGGTTTCGGACGGCTTCGGACACCCGGGTGGCGGACCGTCCGTCACGGTGTCCGGACTCGTCCCGACGGTCGGTCACATCGCCTCGGCCCGAAGCCCGTTGAGGGCCTTCGCGCCGCCCGCCCGGGACTTGCGCGCGTCGTCGCGCCCCGCGCATGATCTGGCCCAGCCACCCGCCGGGTGGCCCCGGGGACGGCAATCCCCACGTCCGGGTCAAGGGTTCAGAAGGGACCACTGTGCTGCTCGAACTCCGATGCGCGGTGCGGCGCACACCGCCGCCCGCCGAAGACCCCGGGAGCTCCGGGAGCCCCGAAGGCCCCGGGGGCTCCGGCCCGCGGCGCGCCGCGCTGTGTGCCGCGTTCCTCGCGGTCGCCCTGGCCGGGGTCGTCGCCCTGGTCGTCCTCGGCTACGCCGTCGAGGCGCTGGTGACCGTCATCGTCACCGCCGCCGCCGAGGCCTGCGGCGCGGCCGCGCGGGGGCGGCGATGAGCGCACGCGAGGAGTTCACGTCCGAACTACGGAGACACCGCCTGCGTGGGCCCGACGCGACCGTCTCGGGACTCTCGGCCAGGAGCGGCCTGGGAACCGCGTTCGTGGCCAGGGTGTTCGAGGGCGACGCCCTCCCCAAGGAGCCGCCCACGGTGGCACTGCTGGAAGCGATGGACGTGAGCGATCGCGACCGACAGCACATGCTGATCCTCCGCGAGAGAGCGCTGAGGGAAATGCTCAACGCCGAGCCGCCCACACCCAAGAGGACCCCCGCCGAGCGCCCCGCCCCCGACTGGCGCGTGCCGGTCCCGGCCGCGGGCGAACCCGACCCGGTGATGTTCTCCACCGTGCGGGAGTTCGTCGCGGGCCTGGAGGACGTCCGGGTCTGGGCCGGCGAGCCGTCGCTGCGCCGCCTGGAGGAGCGCAGCGCGCGGCTGCACCAGCAGCGACCGACGGCGTACGGCAGGGTCCTGCGGCGCAGCACGATCTCCGACATGCTGAACGCCTCGGCGCTGCCGCGGATGGAGAAGGTGCGGCATTTCCTGCAGATCTGCGGGGTGCGGGACATCGACGCGTGGGTGTACACGTGGCGGCGGGTGCGGGCGATGGAGAAGGCCGCCGCGCGTCGGGCGGCCTGAGCCGGTCGGCGGCCGCGGGGCGGGGCACCGGGGGCCGGGGCACCGGGGCCGCCGGGGCACCGGGGGGCCGGGTGGCCTGGTGGGTGCGGTGCCCCTACTGGTCGGTGGCCGGTTTGGTGTGGAGGACTTCGCGGGCCTGTTCGGCGGCGCGGACGATGCTTTCGCTGATGTAGTCGAGGAAGCGGGCGATGTTCTCCAGGCGGGCGGCCGCGGGGGTGTCGGGGCCGAGGACGGCGACGCCTTCGCGGGCGGCCTGGACGACGCGGTCGTTGGCGCGGGCGCTGGCGATGACGGACTGGTAGTAGAGCTCGTCGTCGACGATGTAGCGGTCGCGGCGGCGTTCGTCGCGTTCGCGGCGTACCAGGCTCTGGCTCTCCAGGAAGGCGATGGCCTTGGAGATGGAGGCGGGGCTGACCTGGAGGCGTTGGGCGAGTTCGGCGGCGGTGAGGCTGCCGGCGTCGGTGGTGGACAGGCAGGTGACGACGCGGGCGGCCATCCGGTTGAGGCCGGAGCCCATGAGGACGGTGGTGAGGCGTTCCTCGTAGGCGGCGACGGCTTCGCTGTCGCGTCCGTGGGGCTGGGGGCCGGCGGGTGTGGTGCCGGGGGTGGTGGGGCGGCGGCGCTGGGCGCGGTGTTCGGTGGCGCGGTGGGCGAGGTCGGCGCGGTAGGCGTGGGGGCCGCCGTTGCGCATGACCTCGCGGGTGACGGTGGAGGTGGGGCGTTCCAGGCGTCGGGCGATCTCGGCGTAGGGGAGGCTGTCGGCCAGCCCCAGCGCGATCTGCTGGCGTTCCTGCTGGGTGAGCCTGCCTCCCGGCATCGCGTCTCCTCGGTGGTGGTGGGCGGGCGGTTCCCGGCCGTCGCGTCCCCACCATAGCGTTCACCTTTCATCCATTGCAATGATCGACGTCGCTTTCGTTGCGTTACCCGACAGGTTCGTTGCAACAGTTTCCCGCTATTCACCTGCGGTGATGCAGTTTTGACGCAACGAACTAGTTGCCGGGATCTTGAAAGCAACGTAGCGTTTCCAATGTCGGAAACGCCGACGGGCCGTAGCGCACAGCGCATCGCACACCGCACACAGGAGCAGCACCATGCAGAAGTTCGACACCCCCGCCCCGATCACCGTCGTCCTGGACATCCCCGGCGGGCGCGTGCGGCTGATCGCCGCCGAGCGCACCGACACCACCGTCGAGGTCCACCCCGCCGAGCCCGGCAAGAACCGCGACGTCCAGGCCGCCGAGCGCACCGCCCTCGCCTTCGAGGACGGCGTGCTGCGGATCACCACCGCCCCGGCCGGGCACCAACTCCTCGGCCCCACCGGCTCCGTGGAGGTCACCGTCAAGCTGCCGGCCGGCTCCGCCGTCCGGGGCAGGGCGGCCGCCGCCGAACTGCGCTGCGTCGGGCGCCTGGGCGACGTCGCCTTCGACGGCGCGTACCGCCACACCAAGGTCGACGAGGCCGCGAGCCTGCGACTGACCGCCGTCGACGGCGACATCGAGGTCGGCCGCCTCACCGGACCCGCCCGGATCTCCACCGCCCGCGGCGACATCCGCGTCACCGAGGCCCACCGCGGCACCGTCGAACTGAACACCCGGTCCGGGAGCATCACCGTCGGCGCCGCCCCCACGGCCTCCGCCGCCCTGGACGCCGGCACCGGCCACGGCCGCATCGACAACGCCCTGCGCAACGACGGCACCACCGTGCTCGACATCCGCGCCACCACCTCCCGCGGCGACATCACCGCCCGCAGCCTCTGACCCCGCCCGCGCGGGGCCCGACACCCTCCAAGGGGGACACCATGACGATCCACTCCGCACCCCCGTCCTCGACCCGCCCGCCCGCGTGGAAGGGCATGGTGGCCGTCGACGACACCGCCCTGGCCGTCACCGACACCGGCGGCACCGGCGTGCCGGTGCTCTACCTCAACGGCCAGTTCGCCACCCAGGGCTACTGGCGCCGCGTCCTGGGCGACCTCGGCCCGCGGTACCGGCACATCACCTACGACGAGCGGGCCCGCGGGCGCACCTCCAAGCGCTCCGCGGACTACTCCTTCGAGGCCGCCGTCCGCGACGTCGACGCCGTCCTCGCCGCCCGCGGCGTGGAACGGGCCGTGATCGCCGGCTGGTCCTACGGGGCGTTCGTCGCCGCGCACTGGACCTCGCGCAACCCCCGGCGCGCCATCGGCGCCGTCCTGGTGGAGGGCGCCGAACCGTACGACTGGCTCACCGAAGACCTGGAACGGCGCATCCGCCGCCAGTTCCGGCTCTGGTACCCGCTCATGGTGCTGCTGCGCCCCACCGGCCTGACCCCGCGGATGAGCCACCGGCAGATGTCCGAGTGCAACATCGAACTGGGCAGGATCGGCAGCGCCCGCGCCCTGGGCCCGGTGCTGGACGCCATCACCGTGCCGACCCGCTACGTGCTCGCCTCGGGCGCCTCGCTGGGCAGCAAGGGCGACGAGCAGGAACTGATCCGCGCGGCGGTGCCGGCGGTGACCGAACGCAACCCGCACATCAGGCTCGGCGCGAAGGTCGACAGCAGCCACGACTCGGTCCTGAAGAAGGACTTCCGCGCCGTCGCCGACGCCGTGCGCGAGGTCACCGCCCTCGACCGCCCCGGCGCCGCCGGCTGAGGGCAGGTGGTGACCCCGGCCCCCCTTGCGATCATGAACGCACGGGCGGGGAACCGAATCCGCCGTCCGGCCGGTGGCCGCTCGCACCGTCCGCCGCGACCGGCCGGCTGCCGGAGCTGTGCGGCGACGGCCTGACCGGGTTCACGCCGCCGCCGATGCCCGACGCCGCCCGGGTGCCCAACGCCCTGTACGAGCACCGGGCCGGGCCCACCGCGGTGTCGTACCACGAGCGGCGGCAGGCGGGCCCGGCGGACGGGAGCATCCCGCGCGACACCGTGGCGGGCGTCGACTTCGACGAACCGGGCCTCGTCGTCACCGGAGGCGACCTGGGCCGCGCCGAACACCCCGGCCCGCACTGGCGGCGGCTGCGCCGGGCGGAACTCGCCGAACGCGCCGGCGCCCCCGTCGTCTCCCAGGGGCTGCCGCCCTCCCGCGCCTGCTTCCCCTCCGTCAGGAGGCGCGGCAGCCGGCCGGTCGGCCTCCTCCCGCCCGCCCGCCGAGGGCAGCCTGGACCGCGAGACCTGGAACCGGCTGACGGCCCTCCTCCTCGCCCACAGCCCCGCCGGCCCCGACACCCGCTGCCTGAGCGGCGCCGCACTCCTGTACGACAACCCGGAGAGCCACTTCAGCCCCTCCAACCTCCGGGCGGAGGACCACTCCTGGATCCTGTGCACCGACTACGACCTGTGGGGCACCAAGGTCGCCGGACCCCCGCGCTGATCGAGGCGCTGCTGACCGACACCGAGATCGAGGCCCTGCGGCTGCCCTGGGCCCCCTGACCGCCCGCCTGACCGCCCGTCGGCCGCCGGGGGGCTCCGGGGGGCTCCGGGGGCCGGGGCTTGGCGGGGGCCGGGGCTTGGCGGGGGCGGAAATGGCGGTGCGCGGAACGGGCCGGCTGGGCACACTGGGTCGATGATCGCCGACCACTGGCCCCTGCGGGGGCTGCGCGTGACCACGCCCCGCCTGGAACTGCGCCTGCCCACCGAGGACGAGCTCGCCGAGGTGGCCGACGTCGCCGCACACGGCGTCCACCCGCCCCGGGAACGCCCCTTCCTGACGCCGTGGGGCGAACTGCCGCCGGCCGAACGCGCCCTCCACGTGGTGCAGTCGCACTGGACGCGCCTGGGCCGCTGGACCGCCCGGGACTGGGCACTGGACCTGGTCGCCTTCCACCAGGGACGCCCGGTGGGCATCCAGGACATGCGGGCCAAGGAGTACGGCGTGCGGCGCGAGATCGTCTCCGGCTCCTGGCTCGGCCTGGACCACCAGGGCAAGGGCCTGGGCACCGAGATGCGCGCCGCGATGCTCCACCTCGCCTTCGCGGAACTGGGCACCCGGTCGGCGACCTCGCTCTCCTTCACCGACAACCACTCCTCCCTGGCCGTCTCACGCCGCCTCGGCTACCGCGACGACGGCATCGACCGCGACGTCCTGGACGGACGGGTGGTCGTCTCCCAGCGCCTGCGCCTGACCCCCGAGGCCTGGGCCGAACACGCCCGCACCCCGGTCACCGTCACCGGCCTCACCGCCGCCTGCCGCCCCCTCTTCGGCCTCCCCGCCTGACCGACGCCCGGCGGTGGTTCGGCGCCGCCACTCACAGACGCCCGGCGAGGACTCGAGGACCTCGCCCGGCCACGCCGTCCGCACCCGCCCGAGCAGTCCGCGCTGCTCGTCGATCCACCCCTCCTCGAGGCACAGCGGGATGAACACGCGGACACCCGACCTGCCGGATCGAAGACGGAGCACCCCCGGCATCCGACGCCCCAGCACCCGCACCCGCACCCGGAAACCGCTGTCGCCATCCGAGAGATCGATCAGATCCCCCCGTCTCCCCCGCCCTGCCCGTCCCGTCCCCGACCGCCCCGGCCGATGCTGCAGAACCGGCCCTCACACCACAACCGACTTGCCCCACCCAAGACCGAAGGCCCCCGCCACCTCCCGACACACGACACCACCGGCCCGGACCCGCCGGCTCGTACACGAGAAGTCGGCCAGGCCGACTTCTCACGCACCCCGGGGGCGAGCCCGCAGAGGGCGAGGACTTGCCGAAAGTGCCGCGCCGCCCCCAACAGAGTCGCCACAGCCCGGCCCACGCAACACCGGCGCCACCAACCCCCGCACAGGAAGTCGGCCGAGCCGACTTCTCACGCACCCCAGGAACGAGCCCCCGGAGCCACAAGACGAGAAAGAGGCGGACACCACCACCGGCAGCACCTTCGACCACACACGCCCGGCACCACGGGACCCCGCGCCAAAAGTCGGCCGAGCCGACTTCTCACGCGCCCCAGGGGCGAGGGCTTTCCGGAGGTGCCGCGCCATCGCCAGCAGAGGCGCGGCACCGCGGCACACCGGCGCGCACAACATCCGGCGACGTCAACTCCCGCACAGGAAGTCGACGGAGCCGACTTCTCGCGCGGCGCAGGCCAGGCCCGCACAGCGACGAGAGCGAAAGACCGCGGACACCACTACCGACGGGACCTTCAGCCACACGACCACGCAGGGCCAGCGCCGCAGGCGCCCGCGCCAGAAGTCGGCCGGGCCGACTTCTCGTGCGGCACGGGTCAGGGGATGCAGGGCGGCGGGGAGAACCGTGCGGTCGGGCAGATGGTGGACGCCGGGAGCAGCCGCGCCGGCGGTGGAGTAGCGGCCGAGCGGCCCATGCGAGGGCGACGCCGCAGGCGCCCACGCAGGAAGTCGGCCGGGCCGACTTCTCACGCACCCCAAGGGCGAGCCCGCAGGGGCGAGGGCTTACGGGAGGTGCCGCGTCATCGCCGGCAGAGGTGCGGTAGCCCGGCGTGCGCGACACCGGCGACGTCAACTCCGGCACAGGAACGGAGGACGGCGAGAAGGGTGGTGCGGGGGCGCAGATGGGGGACGCCGAGGGCGCGTACGCGGGAAGTCGGCCGGGCCGACTTTCCGCGTGTCCGGGGTCAGGGGTGGAGGGCGGCGGGGAGGGGGGTGAGGGTGGGCAGGTGGTGGATGCCGGGGGCGGTCGCGGCGGGAGCGGGGGTGGCGGTGGGAGTGCGGTCGAGCCAGAAGGGGCGGAGGCCGGCGGCTCGGGCGCCGAGGGCGTCGAGGGCGTAGTTGTCGCCGACGTGGGCGACCTGGTGCGGGGGCAGGCCGAGGCGGGCGCAGGCGGAGAGGAAGATGCCGGGGGCGGGTTTGGCCTCGCCGTGTTCGTCGGAGCAGACGATGGCGGTGTCGTCGAAGTGGTGCAGCAGGCCGGTGGCGTGGAGCTTGCGGCGCTGCTGGGCGGTGGAGGAGTTGGAGACGATGCCGAGGCGGTGGGTGCGGGCGAGGGCGGCGAGGACGGGGGCCGCGTCGGGGAAGGCGCTCTGGGCGGCGTCGCGGTGCGCGGTGTAGCCGGCGAACCAGGCGGCCGCCTCCTCGTCGGGCATGGCGGCGGTGGGCTCGCCGAGGCGGGCGAGGAAGCGGCGGGTGCGCTCGTACTGCTGGGCGGTGAAGGTCAGTTCGCCGGACACGAAGCGCGCGTACTGCTCCCGCGCGACCTCGCGCCACAGCTCCACCGCGGCCTGCGGGCCGGGGAAGCGGCGCAGCAGGTCGAGGTGGTGCAGGTGGGCGAGGATGCCGGCCCGTTCGGAGCCGGAGTAGTCGACGAGGGTGTCGTCGACGTCGAAGAGCACGCCGCGGATGGGCACGTGGGGTCCTTGCGTCAGTGCCCGGGCGCCTGGTCGGCGAGGCGGTGGCGGGCGGCGGCCAGGAGTTCGTCGGACAGGGCGGGGTCGTCGCTGGCGCGGGCGAGCAGCAGGGCGCCGACCATGGTGGACAGGTCGGCGAGGGTGTCCTGCCGTGGGGCGCCGTCGGGCAGGGCGGCCAGGGCGTCGAGGAGTTCGCGCAGTCCGGCGGTGTAGGCGGTGCGCAGGGGGGAGCCGGGTTCGGTGCGGGCGGCGTCGGCGGCCAGGGCTGCGGCGGCGCAGCCGTGGCCGGGGTGGTCGCGGTGGGGCGCGGAGAGGTAGCGGTCGAGGAACTCGGTGCGGGGGGTGTGGTCGGTGCCGGGCCGGTCGGCGAGTTGTTCCATGGCTTCGCGGCGTTCGGCGAAGGCGGCGGCGAGGGCGTGGGCGAGGAGGTCGTCCTTGGAGGTGAAGTGCCGGTAGAAGCCGCCGTGGGTGAGTCCGGCGGCGGCCATCGCCTCGGGGACGCTGACCTGGTCGGGGCCCTTCTCGCGGATCAGGCGGGCGGTGTGGTCGATGACGCGGCGGCGGCTGCGTTCGGCCTCGGCGCGTGGGACGCGGGGCATGCCGGGGTTCCTCTCCTCGGGTGTTGTGCGGTTCTACCGGTTCTGCCGGTCCTACTTTCCCATCCCGTTTAGATGATGGTAATAATCTAAACGTTGCGGTGCCGCCCGTCACGCCGGCACCGCCCGGAGAGCTGAGGAGACGCACATGACCGTGATCGAAGGCTCCACCGCCCTGGTGACCGGAGGCCTGCGCGGCCTGGGCCGGGCGTTCGTCTCGGAACTGCTGGCCCGCGGCGCGCGGAAGGTCTACGCCACCGCCCGCACCCCCGACGCCGGCACCGCCCCCGGAGCCGGCGGGGACCCCCGGGTGGAGGTCCTCGCGCTGGACGTCACCGACGACGCCTCGGTGACCGCCGCGGCCGCCCGCGCCGACGACATCGACATCGTCTTCAACAACGCCGGCGTCCTGCACCCGGCACCGCTGCTGACCGGCGACCTCGCGGACGTCCGGGCCACCTTCGAGACCAACGTCCTCGGCCCGCTGCGCATCGCCCGGGCGTTCGCGCCCGTCCTGGCCGCGCGCGGCGGCGGCGCGCTGGTCGACATCCACTCGCTGCTGTCCTGGGGCGCGGGCGCCGGATCCTACGGGGCGTCCAAGGCCGCGCTGTGGTCGCTGACCAACTCCCTGCGCCTGGAACTCGCCGGCCGGCACACCCAGGTCCTGGGCGTGCACCTGGGCTTCGCGGACACCGACATGGTCGCGGCCCTGCCGGTCGGGAAGGTGCCGCCGGCCGACGTCGCCCGCACCGTCGTGGACGCCCTGGCGCGCGGCGACAGCGAGGTGCTCGTCGACGACGCCACCCGGGCCGTCAAGGCCGCCCTGTCCGGGCCCGTGGAGGGCCTCACCGTCCGCATCGGCCGCTGACCGGCCGACACCGGCACCGAGACCGGCACCGGCACCGGCACCGACGCCGTACGGGCGTCGCCCGCACCGACACCGACACTGGCACTGACACCGAGGAGCCCCCCATGCCGCTGTGGCACGTCTACCACCCTCCCGGCACCTACACCCCCGAGCAGAAGCGCCGACTGGCCGGCGACGTCACCGGGTTCTACACCCGCATCGGACTGCCCAGGTTCTACGTCATGACCCTCTTCCACGAGATCGCCGCCGACTCCTTCCACGTCGGCGGCGAACCGTCCGGCACGGCGGTGCGCATCGTGGTCGAGCACATCGCCCGCCACAACGGGGACCCGCAGGCACGCCGGCACACCCGCGAGGCCCTCGCCGCGCTCCTCGCGCCCCACACCTCCGACCGCGGCCTGTACTGCGAGTTCCACATCGACGAGACGCCCCAGGACCTGTGGATGACGGACGGCATCGCCCCGCCGCCTCCCCGCAGCGAGGCCGAACAGGCGTGGGCCCGCGAGAACCGCCCGATCCCCTACTGATCCCCCGCCGCCACCGGAACGCCCCCGCACCCCGGGGCGGGAGGCCCGCCGCCGCGCGGGCCTCCCGCCCCGGCGCACCCACTGCGCGAGAAGGCCGCCGCCGAGGAGCGGACCACCCTGAAGGACCCGCGCAGGGCCCGCGGGAGGGGAAGGCGGGCCGCCGGGGCGCTGCGGGACGCGCTCGCGAAGGCCTTCGGGGGCGCCGCAGGGCCGACCGGGCGGGCGCACCCCGGTGGCCGCCTCCGCCCCCTCCCCCGCACTCGCGCTGGGGCCCCGGCACGGGATGCCCGCGTACACCTCGGGGGGCGGGGCGGCGCACTCCTTCCGAAGCCCGTGAGACCCAAGTCCTCCTACGTAGAGCCTGGTTGATGCGACCGGGCGCAGCCTCACGAAGGCCGGCGCGGGGCGCCGCACACCCGCAGTCAGGATCGGCGAGCCAAGGCTGATACGGCGCAGCAGCATCCAACAGCGGGCCGGGACGCCCCTCAGGCAGCCGCCCAAGCAGACTGCGGGGCAGTCGTATTGGGCGGCCACAGCACATGAACCGGCCACCAGACCGACCTGCCGAGGCTCAGGCGCCGAAGCGGATCTCGGGCCGGTACGGCGCAGCAGCGCCCAGCGCGGGGCCAGGACACCCCGTAGGCGGCAGCCCAAGCAAGCTGCGGGGCCCGTGCGTTGAGCGGCCGCAGCATACGAGCCGTCCGTCGGACCGATCGGCCGAGGCCCGGCGGCGAAGCGGGCCCCGGGCCGGTACGGCGCAGCCGCGTCCAGCAGCGCGGGCCGAGGACACCCCGCACGCAGCGGCCCAAGCAAGCTGCGGCGCGCACGTTGGGTGGCCGCAGCACACGGACCGGCCGCCCGACCGACCCACCCGGGGCGGGCCCGGGCCGGTACGGCGCAGCGACATCCAGCGGCAGGACCGAGGGAACCCGCCACCGGGTCCCCGGGCAGGCCGCGGGGCGGGCGCATCGGGCGGCCATGCCGCGCGCGCCGGCCCCGCCGGGGCTCAGGCGTCGAAGCGGGCCACGGGCCGGGACGGCACGGGGACGCCGCGCAGGCGCAGGCCGAAGTGGGCCGCGAGGCAGGAGCGTTGGGCGGCGACGGCCGAGGGAAGCCCGCCGCCGGGGCCCCGGGCAGGCCGTGGGGCGGGCGCATCGGGCGGGCATGCCGCGCGCACCGGCCCCGCCGGGGTTCAGGCGTCGAAGCGGGCCTCGGGCCGGGACGGGGCGGGGACGTCGCGCAGGCGCAGGCCGAAGCAGGCGGCGAGGCAGGAGCGTTGGGCGGCGACGGCCGAGGGAACCCCGCCGCCGGGGGCCCCGGGCAGGCCGTGGGGCGGGCGCATCGGAGGGCCACCGCACACGCGCCGGCCCCGCCGAGGCTCAGGCGTCGAAGCGGATCTCGGGCCAGTGCGGGGTGGGGGCGTCGAGGAGGGTGGTGGGGGTGCCGCGCAGGTGGAGGCCGAAGTAGGCGGTGAGGTAGGCGCATTGGGCGGCGACGGCGCGGTGGGGGTCGCCGGTGCCGAGGAAGTGTTCCAGTTGGTCGGCGGGCCAGGCGAAGGCGGGCTGGCCCTGGGGGATGAGGAGTTGGAGATCGCAGTAGGAGAGGTGGCCGGAGTGGGTGAGGGTCAGGCGGCGGCGCCAGCCGGTCAGGTGGGGCCACAGGGTGTCCCACATGGTGTCGCGGGCGGGGCTGTCCCAGGCGGAGGCCATCAGGAGCAGGGGGCGGGGCTGGTCGGCGGTGGCGGCGGGGCCGAACAGGGGGCCGTCCAGGATCGCGCCGGCGTGGATGCGCGGG
The DNA here is from genome assembly GCF_053594915.1 of Kitasatospora sp. NPDC002543. Taxonomy (NCBI): domain Bacteria; kingdom Bacillati; phylum Actinomycetota; class Actinomycetes; order Kitasatosporales; family Streptomycetaceae; genus Kitasatospora; species Kitasatospora sp. NPDC002543. Next base: position 40,987 of record NZ_JBSFWR010000053.1, read on the forward strand.
TCGTCGTGCAGGGCCTGGGCGGTGGTGGCGCCGCCCATGGAGTGGCCGAACATGCCGACGGCGTCGAGGTCGAGGGTGCCGTCCAGGCCGGCGGGCAGGGGGCCGTGGTGGAGGCGGTCGAGCAGGCAGCGGGTGTCGGCGGCGCGGTAGGCGACGATCTCGGCGTCGGTCATGGCCTGGACGCGGGCCTTGTCGCGCACTTCGAGGCGGTGGCCGGGGAATTCGACTTCGCCGGCGTCGTAGGTGTGGTCGAGGGCGGCGACGACGTGGCCGTGGGAGGCGAGTTCCTCGGCGAGGGCGGTGTTGAAGGCGCTGTCGGCGCCGGAGCCGTGGGAGTTGAGGACGACGGGGTGGCGGCGGGTGCGGTCGGCGGGGGTGCCGGGGCGGGCGTGGGTGGTGGGCCAGGTGAGGCGGGCGTCGGGGACGCCGAAGTAGGCGGCCTGCAGGTGGGCGGTCTCGGCGGGGCTCATCCAGGGCGCGTACGGGCCCCGGGCGCCGGGCGCGGCGGGGTACCAGAGGCGGGCGCGCAGTTCGCGCGGGCGGGGGGTGGGGGCCCAGGCGTCGGTGCGGGTGGTGTCGGTCAGGTGGAGCAGGGCGGTGCCGACGGGGCGGGGGCCGGTGGGTGGGGGCAGGGTCAGGCAGGGCTCCCCCGCCCCGCCGGAGCGGGCGTCGGTGCCGCCGTCGGCCCGGGCGGGTGCGGCACCGGCGGCGGGTGCGGCACAGGCGGCGGTCGCGGCGCCCAGGGCGAGCGCCCCGAGGAGGCGGCGGCGGGACAGCCGGTGGGAGGACGCGGGGAACGGAGAAGACGGAGGGGAGAACGGGGAGGAGGAGGGCGCAGGGGTGGGCTGGGCTCCGGTCACGGGGGCTCCTTCGACGGCGGGGGCGGCGGCGTGCCGCGTCCACGGTGCCGGGCCGGGCCGGCCGGGCGCGTCCGCCCGGGGCAGGAGGGGGTGCGGGCCGTTTGCGACCGCGGGCCTACGCCTGCGGCACCAGCCCCGCCGCACCGTCCCCTAGGGGGTCAACGGGCTTCTGCCGTAGGGCGGTTGCCCGGGCGGACAGGAGTGCGTCGAGCAGTCCGGGGAAGCGGGTGTCGAGGTCGGTGCGGCGCAGGCTGACGAAGCGGTTGCGGCCGGCGACGCGGGTGGTGGTGACGCCGGCCTCGCGCAGGACCCGCATGTGGTGGGAGACGGTCGACTTGTGGAGGTGTTCCAGGCCCAGGCCGCGCGGGTCGCAGGAGTGCTCGCCGCCGTCGGCGTAGCTGAGCAGCAGGGTCATGCGCACGGGGTCGCCGAGGGCGTGCAGGACGGTGACGAGGTCGATGTCGGCGGTGGCGGGCTGGGGAAGCCGCTCGTCGTCGGTCATGGCGCACGCTCCTCGGGGGTCATGGGGGTCGCTGGGGTCGCTGGGGTCGCGGGAGGGGTCGGGACGGGACGGATGGTTTGACAATCATCCACCCATCCCCGATTGTTTGGCGAGCATCCAACTGTTGCATGTTCGTCCAACAACTTGTTCCCACGCACCCCGGGGGGCCCTCCCGTGCCCGTACGTCTGCTCCTGCTCGCCCTCGGCACCTTCGCCATGGGCACCGATTCGATGGTCGTCGCCGGCATCCTCGGCCCGATCTCCGCCGACCTGGGGGTGTCGGTGCCCGCCGCCGGCCAGCTGGTCACCGTCTTCGCGCTCGGCTACGCGCTGCTGGCCCCGGTGCTGGCCACGCTCACCGCCCGCTGGCCGCGCCGGCGCCTGCTGCTGACCGCGCTCGCGGTGTTCAGCGCCGCCAACGCGCTCAGCGCCCTCGCCCCCACCTACGGGCTGCTGCTGGCCACCCGCGTCCTGGCCGCGGCCGGCGCCGCCCTCTACACCCCGACCGCCAACGCGGTGGCCACCACCCTGGTCGCCCCCGAACGGCGCGGACGGGCCCTGGCGACGGTGCTCGGCGGGATGACGGTGGCCACCGCCCTCGGCGTGCCGCTGGGCACCTGGGTGGGACGCACCGACTGGCGGATGACGATGTGGCTGGTCACCGCCCTGGGCCTGGCGGCGCTCGCCGGCCTGGCCCTGCTGCTGCGCGACCTGCCCGCCCCCACCGCCGCCCCCACCCTGCGGGCCCGCCTGGCACCGCTGCGCCGGGGCCGGGTGCTGGGCGCCGCGGCCACCACCCTGGTGTTCTTCCTCGCCTTCCAGAGCGTCTACATCTACCTGGCCACCGCCGTGAAGGACGCCACCGGCGGCGACGCCGACCGGCTGAGCCTGATCCTGCTGACCTGCGGCGTGATGTCGGTGGCCGGCAGCTGGCTGGGCGGGCGCCTGGTGGACCGCCTCGGGGTGCGCCGGGTGCTGCTGGCCGGCTCGGCGGCGGCCGCGGCCGCTTTCGCCGCGCTGCCGTGGCTGGGGCGCAGCATGCCGGGGGCGCTGGTGTACGCGATGGTGGTGCCGCTGGCGGGGTGGGCGGTGTCGGTGGCGCTGCCGCACCGGCTGGCGTCGCTCGATCCGGGGAACGCGCCGTTGCTGATCTCGCTGAACAGCAGCGCGCTGTACCTGGGGACGGCGGCGGGCGGTGTGGCGGGGTCGGCGGCGATCGCGGTGCTGGGCGGGCGGTGGTTCCCGCTGGCGGCCACGGCGCTGGCGCTGGTGGCGTGCGCGGTGGCGGCGGCGACCACCCGGGACGGGCGGGCGGCGCGCGCCGCGGCGCCCGAGCGGGTGCGGCCGGCCCGCGCCTGAGCCGCCCGGGGCGACGGCCCCGCACGGCGGCCCCTGTACGGGACGGCCGACGTGCGCCGCAACGGCCGTACGGGACGGCGCGTGTGCGCCACCACGCCCGTACGCCGCCACGCCCGTACAGCACAACGGCCGTACGGGGCAACGCCCGTACAGCACAACACCCGTGCGGGGCAACGGCCGTGCGGCGCCGACGGCGGTGCCCCGGCCCGGCGCGGGAGCCGGGCCGGGGCACCGCCGCGGGCGCGGGCGGGTCTCAGCCCCGCAGGACCTCGCCGACCAGGGCGCGGGCCTCGTCCTGGACGCGGGCGAGGTGCTCCTCGCCGTGGAAGGACTCGGCGTAGATCTTGTACACGTCCTCGGTGCCGGAGGGCCGGGCGGCGAACCAGGCGTTCTCGGTGCAGACCTTGATGCCGCCGATCAGGGCGCCGTTGCCGGGGGCCTTGGCGAGGACGGCGGTGATCTTCTCGCCGGCGATCTCGCCGGCGCCGACGCGTTCCGGGGAGAGCCGGGCCAGGCGGGCCTTCTGCTCGCGGTCGGCGGGGGCGTCCACGCGGGCGTAGGCGGGGGCGCCGTGGCGCTCGGTCAGCGCGCGGTAGTGGGCGCTGGGGGTGGCGCCGGTGACGGCGGCGATCTCGGAGGCCAGCAGGGCGAGCAGGATGCCGTCCTTGTCGGTGGTCCACACCCCGCCGTCGCGGCGCAGGAAGGAGGCGCCGGCGCTCTCCTCGCCGCCGAAGCCGATCGAGCCCTCCAGCAGGCCGTCGACGAACCACTTGAAGCCGACGGGGACTTCCACCAGGGTGCGGCCGAGGTCGGCGGCGACGCGGTCGAGCATCGAGGAGGAGACCAGGGTCTTGCCGACGCCGGCGTCCCCGGGCCAGTCGGTGCGGTGGCGGTAGAGGTAGTCGACGGCGACGGCGAGGTAGTGGTTGGGGTTCATCAGGCCGCCGTCGGGGGTGACGATGCCGTGCCGGTCGGCGTCGGCGTCGTTGCCGGTGGCGATGGCGTACTCGTCCTTGCGGCCGATGAGGGAGGCCATCGCGGCCGGGGAGGAGCAGTCCATGCGGATCTTTCCGTCCCAGTCCAGCGTCATGAAGCGCCAGGTCTGGTCGGTCACCGGGTTGACGACGGTCAGGTCCAGGCGGTGGGTGTCGGCGATGCGCTCCCAGTAGGCCACCGAGGCGCCGCCCAGCGGGTCGGCGCCGATGCGCAGGCCCGCCTCGCGCACGGCGTCCAGGTCCAGGACGGAGGGCAGGTCCTCGACGTAGGCGGTGAGGTAGTCGTGGCGCCCGGTGGTGGCGGCGGCCAGGGCCCGCGCGTAGGGGACCCGCCTGACGCCGCGCATGCCCTCGCGGATCAGCTCGTTGGCGCGGTCCTGGATCCGGCCGGTGGCCTGGGATCCGGCCGGGCCGCCGCTGGGCGGGTTGTACTTGAAGCCGCCGTCGCGCGGCGGGTTGTGCGAGGGGGTGACCACGATGCCGTCGGCCAGCGCGCGGGGGCTGCGCCGGTTGTGGGCGAGGATCGCGTGCGAGACGGCCGGGGTGGGGGTGTAGCCGTCGGCGGCGTCGATCAGCACCTGCACGCCGTTGGCGGCCAGCACCTCCAGGGCGGTGGCCTTGGCCGGCTCGGACAGGGCGTGGGTGTCGGCGCCCAGGAACACCGGTCCCGCGACGCCCTGTTCGGCCCGGTACTCGCAGATCGCCTGCGTGGTCGCGGCGATGTGGTCCTCGTTGAAGGCCGCGTCCAGTGACGAGCCCCGGTGTCCCGAGGTCCCGAAGGAGACCCGCTGCCCGGGCTCCTGAGGGTCGGGGTTCAGCGCGTAGTACGCCGTCACCAGCCGCGCCACGTCCACCAGGTCACCGGGCTGCGCCGGCTGCCCGGCCCGTGCGTGTGCCATCCGTCTTCTCCCGCCGAAAGTCGGTAACTCGCGATACGTCCCCGTCCCGCGCTCACCGATCGTAGCCAGAACGCGACCGTGTCCCGAACCGCGCGCGGTGCGGGCCACCGCGCACGGACGGTGCCGGCGGCCGGGGGGACGGACGGGGGGACGCGCCCGGGCGACGCGTCGAGGACCGCGGCCCCGACGGGGCCTCAGGCCGGGCCTCAGGCGGGCGGTTCCTGGCGGTGGGAGGCCAGTTCGGGGGCGGTGGTGGTGGCGAGGAACTCCGTCACCCGGTACTCGGTCAACCCGGCCCGCACGAACGGGTCGGTGGCCACCAGCGCCTCGACGCCGGCCCGGTCCTCGCCCACCGCGAGGATCACCCCGCCGTCGCGCGGCACCTTGCGCCCCGAGGCGAGGAAGGTGCCGGAGGCGTAGTGCTCCCGCAGCCATGCGACGTGCCGCGGCAGGACGGCGTCGATCGACTCGAGGTCGGCGGTGTACGTCAGCTCCAGTACGAACATGGGGCCCAGGCTAGACCCGGGGCCGCCACGCCCCGCCGCCAGGGCCCGCCGCGCCCCGCCGGAACGCGCCCGCCGCAACCGCCCCGCCGCCGGGGTGCCGACCCCGATCCTGCCAGGTCGCGCAAGGCTTCGGTAGGACACAGCACACCCTTCCCGCTCCTTGCCGCCCGGTGGTGCGCGCCCGCAGACTCGTGCGCATCCCCTTCTCCGCGCCACGCGCCGTGCGTGCCGCGCGCCCCGTCCCGGGCGCCCGGCGCGGACGGCGTGCTGCCCGCGGACGGGGAGGAACCGGACGAACGACGAAGGGGGACGGGCGGATGCGCGTGCACAAGGACCTGGTACTCAAGGCGCGGGTGCGGCTGCTGAGCCACAACGAGCGGATCCTGCACGGCGAGGAGGGCCTGTGGGTGTACCGGACGCTGTTCGCCGTCAGCCCGGCCGTGCACGCCTACAAGCTGGCGCTGGTCCTGCGGGAGGCCGCGCAGGGGCCGCGGGTGGCGGTGCTGCCCGAGGAGCGGCGCGAGCGGGTGCGTCAGGCGCTGCTGGCCGAGGCGCGGGCCGCCGCCGCGCACATCCCCTCCCACGCCCCCGGGCACCAGCTGCGGATGTGGGAGTACCCGGTGTCCGAGCTGCGGCGCGTCGAGCAGCAGATCACCGGTGCACGGCAGTAGGTGATCACCCGGAGGGTGCGGTACAACAATCCCTATTTGACGACTGATCGGAGAAAACCTGATATGAGCAGCTCAGGAATGTCGCGCCGCACCCTGCTGTCCTCCGCCGGCGCCGGGGCCCTGACCGCCGTCGTCGGCTGGAACACCACCACCGCCGCCTGGGCCACCGAGGCCGACGACGGCACGGCCGCCGACATCGCCCGACTGCCCGCCCTGGACGGCACCATGACCCTCCAGGGCGACGGACTGGAACGCTTCTCCACCGACTTCGGACACCTCGTCACCGCCAGGCCCCGGGCCGTGCTGCGCCCCGGCTCGGTGCGCGACGTGCAGCAGCTGATCGCCTTCGCCCGCCGCCACCGCATCCCGGTGGCCGTCAACGGGCAGAGCGGCGACCGCGCCCAGCTCGGCGACGCCGGGCTGGAGTCGCACTCCAGCTACGGCCAGGCCAACCCCCGCGGCGGCGTCGCCATCGACGCCCGCGGCCTGTCCCGGATCGTCTCGGTGCACCCGGGGCGCGCCGTGGTCGAGGCCGGCGCCACCTGGGCCCAGGTCACCGAGGCGGGCCTGGCGGCCGGCTGGGTGCCGCCGGTGCTCACCGACTACCTGCACCTGTCGGTGGGCGGCACCCTGAGCGTCGGCGGCATCGGCGGCGGCGTCCAGCGCTACGGCATGCAGGTCGACAACGTGCTGGAACTGGACGTGGTCACCGGCACCGGCGAGCTGGTCACCGCCTCGCGCACCCGCAACCGGGAACTGTTCGAGGCGGTGCTGGCCGGCGGCGGCCAGGTCGCCGTCATCGTGCGCGTCACCCTCGCCCTGGTCCGGGTCCGCGAACGCGCCCACGTCTTCTCCCTCTACTACGACGACCTGGACGCCTACCTCGCCGACCAGGAGAAGGTCCTGGCCCGGCGCCGCTTCGACTTCCAGGTCGGCGACGTGGTGCGCAGCGCGGACGGTTCGCGCTGGCGCTACAAGGCGGAGCTGGTGGCGTTCACCGACGCCGGGCAGGCGGTGGACCGGGCGGCGCTGCTGGCCGGGCTGACGCCGGTGGACACGGAGGTGGTGGAGCAGGGCTGGCGGGAGTACGCCTACCGGGTGGACGGCTTCTCGGGGTACCTGCGGGCGGCCGGGTTCTGGGCGCTGCCCAAGCCGTGGCTGAGCGTGTTCGTGCCGGCGTCCTCGGCGCGGGCGTTCATGGCGCGCGCCGCGCAGGTGCTGACGGCCGAGGACCTGGGGGCGGGGCTGCTGCTGTTCTACCCGTACCTGCGCTCGAAGGTGACGGCGCCGCTGGCGGTGCTGCCGGGGCAGGAGGTGGGCTGGCACTTCGACCTGCTGGCCTTCCCCGGGCCGGGGTCGGACACCGCGGCGATGCTGGAGCGCAACCGGCGCCTGTACGACCTGGCGGTGGAGCTGGGCGGCAAGCGGTACCTGATCGGGGCGGTGCCGGGGATGACCCGGGCGGACTGGCAGCGCCACTACGGGGCGCTGTGGGGGCGGGTGGTGGCGGCCAAGCGGCGCTGGGACCCGGCGGGGATCCTGACGCCGGGCCAGGGCATCCACGCGTCCTGACGCGTTCCGGCGCGTCCTGACCCGTTCCGGCGCGTCCTGGCGCGTTCCGGCGCGCCCGTCGGCCCCGGGCCGGCCCGCCCGCCCGCCAGCGCGCGCGTGTGCGTGCGGGCGTGCGGGCGGGCGGACGGACGGCCCGGGCCGGTGGCGTCTGCGGCCCTCGGGCCCGGGGCGCCGCCCGGGGCGTCAGGTGATCTCCATCTGGGCCATCATGCCCATCGCGGAGTGGTCCAGCAGGTGGCAGTGGTACGGGTAGCGGCCGCGGTAGGTGTCGAAGGTGGCGTGCAGGCGCACGCTCTCGCCGGGCATCAGGCGCACGGTGTCCTTGAGGCCCGACTCCTCGGGGCCGGGGGCCGCCCCGTTGCGGGCCAGGACGCGGAACTGCACCAGGTGCAGGTGGAAGTTGTGCGGGACGTCGGTGTTGGCGTTGTGGACGGTCCAGATCTCCGAGGTGCCGAACGCGACGGCGGCGTCCACCCGGTCGGGGTCGTACTGCCTGCCGTCGATCAGTCCGCGCGCGGTGGCGCCGGCGCCGCCCTCCTCGACCTTGAGCACGACGGTGCGCTCGCGCACGGCCGGTCCCGGCGGGGGCAGGGTGCGCAGCCGGTCGGGGACGTGGGAGGGGTCGGGGGCGGGGCGCCCGACGTCGAAGCGCAGGACCTGGCCGATGTGTTCGGCGGGGCCGGGGGGCATGGAGTTGGTGAGCACGACGCCGGTGCCGGGGCGGTAGCGGGAGAAGTCGATGACGACGTCGGCGCGTTCGCCCGGTGAGAGGTCGATGGTGTCGGTGGTGTGGGGGCGTTCCAGCAGGCCGCCGTCGGAGCCGATCTGGGTGATGGGGCCGCCGTCGGCCAGGCGCAGCGAGAAGAAGCGCAGGTTGGAGGAGTTGAGCAGGCGGATGCGGTAGCGGCGGGCGGCGACGTCGACCTTGGGCCAGGGGCGGCCGTTGGCGAGGACGGTGGCGCGGCCCTCGGCGTCGTCCATCCGGTAGACGAGGTTGCCGGAGGCGTCGAAGCGGGCGTCGCGCAGGGCGATGGGCAGGTCGTAGCGGCCCGAGGGCAGGGGCAGGGCGGCCTCGGTGGCGTCGGTGAGCAGGTAGCTGCCCGCCAGGCCCCGGTAGACGTGCTCGGACTCCAGGTGGTGGGCGTGGTCGTGGAACCACAGGCTCGCGTGGGGCTGGTCGTTGGGGTAGGTGTAGGTGCGGGTGGCGCCGGCGCCCAGCAGGTTCATCGGGCCGCCGTCGCTGTCCACGGGGACGGCGGAGCCGTGCAGGTGCACCGAGACCGGGTCGTCCAGCAGGTTGGTCTGGCGCACGATCACCGGCCGGCCCGAGCGGGCGCGGATGACGGGGCCGGGGAAGGCGCCGTTGTAGGTGAGGACCTCGGTGCGGCGCCCGGGCAGGATGCGGGCGTAGGAGCGCAGCATGGTCACCGCGTAGGTGTCGGCGCCGCCGTCGGTGGACACGGGGCTGAGCACCGGGGGCAGCGGCAGCGCGGTGGTGAACTTCTCCGCGAGCGAGGGGCCGGTGTCGGGGCCGGGGTCGGGCAGGGCGGCGCCCACCGGGTGGGCGTGGCCCGCGTCCTGGCCCGCGGCCGCGGCGGCGGGGGCGGTGGCGGGGGTGGAGGCGGCCGGGCGCACGGTGGTGCGCACCAGCAGGACTCCTCCCCCGGTCGCCAGGGCGGCGCCGATCATCCTGCGTCTGGTCACCATCGCGTCGTTCCTCCCGCGTGCGGTCCCCCGGATCCGCCCCGGGTGGGTGCGGGCGGCCCTCGTCCGGGGGTGATTGCAGCAGCGCCGCCTCGGGTGCCGGTGGGGTCCGGCTTGAGCGGGCCCGCCCGCCGGGCGACGGCCGGGCGGACCGGGCGGGTGCGGCGGCGGCGGATGCGGCGGCGGGGCGGGTGGGGCCGGCGGGCGCGGCGGTGGGTGAGCTGCGGGTGTTGCGGGCGCCTTGCGGGTGCTCGCCACCGTGGCAGCGGACGCGGTCGAGGAACGCTCAAGAGCCGGAAGAACGCTCACGAGGACTCGGCACGCGGTGAACGCTCGTACTCGCCAGGGGCCCGGCGTGCTGCTCACCCACGCGCCGGCACCCCGCACGAAGCACTGAGGGGAAGGGCCGGAGCGTGGACCTGCGGTACTGGCTGCCGAGGGCGGCCGAGGTGGCCGAGCGGTGGGGCGAGCGGTTCGGGCCGCTGCGCCCCCACCCCTCCCACCTGGTGGACGAGGCGGACTTCGCCGCCGCGTTCGAGCGCTTCGCCAAGCGCCTGGAGCACAACTACCCGTTCTTCCACCCGCGCTACGCCGGCCAGATGGTCAAACCGCCGCACCCGGCGGCCGTGGTGGGCTACCTGACGGCGATGCGCTTCAACCCCAACAACCACGCCTACGAGGGCGGGCCGGCCACCAACGACATGGAACGCGAGTGCGTCGCCCAGCTCGCCGCCATGTTCGCCCTGCCCGCCCACGTGGGCCACCTGACCAGCAGCGGCACCATCGCCAACCTCGAAGCGCTGTACGTGGCGCGCCAGAGCCACCCCGGGCGCGGCGTCGCCTACAGCGGCCAGGCCCACTACACCCACAGCCGGATGTGCCACGTCCTGGGCGTCGAGGGCCACGCGGTGGCCGCCGATGCCGAGGGCCGCATGGACGTCGGCGCGCTGGAGGAACTGCTGCGCACCGGACGGGTGGGCACGGTCGTGGTCACCTGCGGCACCACCGGGGCCGGCGCCGTCGACCCGGTCCACGAGATCCTCCCGCTGGCCCGCCGCCACGGGGCGCGGGTGCACGTGGACGCCGCCTACGGCGGGTTCTTCACCCTGCTGGCCGCCGACGACGCCCTGGCCGCCTCCCTCGGCGTGGACACCGCGCCGTGGCGGGCGATCGCCGGCTGCGACTCGGTGACCGTCGACCCGCACAAGCACGGCCTGCAGCCCTACGGCTGCGGGGCGGTGCTGTTCGCCGACCCCGGCATCGGACGCCACTTCGCCCACGACTCCCCGTACACCTACTTCACCGACGCCGAACTGCACCTGGGCGAGATCAGCCTGGAGTGCTCGCGCGCCGGAGCCTCGGCCGCCGCCCTGTGGCTGACCCTGCAACTGCTGCCGCTCACCCCCCAGGGGCTGGGCGCCGGACTGGCCGCCTCCCGCCGCGCCGCCCTCGCATGGGCCGAACTCATCGACACCAGCGAGGAACTGACGCTCCATCAGAAGCCGCAGCTGGACATCGTCACCTACTTCCCCACCGTCCCCGGCCCCCGCCCGCCCGCCCTGTCGGCGATCGACGCCGCCAGCGACCACGTCCTGCGCCGGGGCATGGCCGACGAACACGACCCCGTCTACCTGAGCGTGCTGCGCGTGGACGCCGCCGACTTCACCCGCCGCCACCCCGGCACGCGCGCGGACGCCGACGGGGCACGGGTCCTGCGCAGCGTGCTGATCAAGCCGGAGGCCGAGGAGTGGGTGGCGCCGCTGCACGCGCGCGTCACCGCCCTGGCCGCCTCGGCCACCGCGCCGCCCGCTTCTCCTGCCGCTGCTTCCGCTGCTTCCGCTCCTGCCGCTCCTTCCGCTGCTTCCGTGTCCACCGATGTGACCGTTGACCCGCCTTCCCCTCCGTCCGCCCCCTCGTTCGAGGAGAGTGCCCGTTGACCACCGCCACCGCCCTGCCCGCCGCCGCGGGCACCGCCTTACGGACCGCCGCACCACCCACCGCGTCGCCCGCCGCACCACCCGCCGTATCGCCCGCCGTATCGCCCGCCGTATCGCCCGCCGGGCGGGGCGTCGTACGCCCCGGACGCCCGCAGGAGCGCGACGCCCTGGCCGCCGTGCTCGCCGCCGCCTTCGCCGACGACGCGCTGATGCTCTGGGCCTTCCCCGACCCCGAACACCGCGCCCGCGTCCTGCCCGCCTTCTTCCGCGTCCACGTCGACCAGTGCTTGGCCCACCGCGGCGTCCTGGTCGCCCACCACGCCACCGACTCCGCCACCGACTCCGCTGCCGACGGCGCCGACGGGCCCGGCGGGCCGCAGGACGGGGAGCCGCTGGGGGCGCTGCTGTTCCTGCCGCCCGGCCGCTGGGACGACCCGCGCCTGCACGACGGCACCGCCGGCGCCGCCCTGGCCGAGGCGATCGACGCCGACGGCCACGGCGAGAGCTCCCGCCGCCTGGCCGCCATCACCCGCCTGCAGGCCCTGCGCCACCCGCGCCACCGCTCCCACCACTACCTCGCCTTCGTCGGGGTACGCCCCGAGGACCGCCGCACCCGCGCCGGCCACGCCCTGCTGCACGCCTTCCTCACCGAGGTCGACACCGCCGGCCAGGCCGCCTACGCCGAGACCAGCTCCCCCAGCGGCGCCCACCTGCTCGCCGCCGGCGGCTTCGCCCGCTTCGGCGAGGCCATCGCCCTGCCCGGCGGCGGCCCCCGCCTGGCCCCGGTGTGGAGGGGACCGCGATGACCGCCCCCGCCGCCCCCGCCGCCTCGGCCCTGCACCTGTACAGCGCCGCGCAGATCGACGCCGGCCACGCCACCGCACGCCCCGAGGCCGCCGAGACCCTCGCCTGGGCCCGCGCCTTCCTCACCACCGCCCACCCCGACCTCGGCCGCAGCGGCCCGGTCTGCCCCTACACCCAGCCCTCGCTGCGCCGCGGCCTGTTCCACATCGCCGTCGCCGACGCCGCCCCCGACGGGGACCTGCCCGCCCTGGTCGCCGAACTGCGCTCCCACTACGACGAGTTGCTCGCCGAGCTCACCCAGGAGTCCGACCGCGAACTGCTGACCGTGCTGCTGGTCATGCCCCAGCTGGACCGTGAGGACTCCACCGTGCTGGACGAACTCCAGCGCAAGGCCAAGGACGAGTTCGTCGAACAGGGCCTGATGATCGGCCAGTTCCACCCGGTCTGCGAGGAACCCGGCCTGTGGAACCACTCCTTCCGGCCGCTGCGCGCCCCCGTCCCGCTGCTCGCGGTACGCAAACTGCTGGTCTTCGACCTGCCCTTCCTCGCCGGCGACGAGACCCACCTGGACCACTACCTGGCCCGCTTCGCCCCCGAGGTGCCCGCCCGCATCCGCGCCCAGCTGGTCACCAGCGTCCGCACCCGCCGCGAGAACGCCGCCGCCTGACCCCCTCCCCCTCGCGCGCGGAGCCCGGTCGGCGAGGTGCTGCGCGAGCTGAAGGCCCTGGTGGAGCGCTCCGACTGGAAGGTCGGCTTCCCGGTCGAGGTGCGCTTCGC